>JACVCA010000261.1 GCA_016742295.1 Alphaproteobacteria bacterium
CTTTGAAAGTAAGGGTAAAAGGACAGTGCTTAAGGCAGTTCCAATCATGCTCAGAGGCAATTGATTCAGGCGTTCCGCATAATATAAATAAGATACGCCCCCTATAGGTAGCAAAGAAGAGATGGCCACACCTATAATAATATTAAATTGATAAACGCCCGATCCTAAAGCTGCAGGTCCCATCAATATTAGAAATTTTTTGACTTGAGGAGTAAGGGAGGGTCGGCGTAGTTTTAAAACAATTCCTTGACGGCGACATGGTTCCATAACCCATAAAAGTTGCACAAGGCCACACCCTGTAATACCAGCTGCAACAATAACGCCCGGATCATTAAAAAAGGGATTCATACTTAACACGAGAATAATAATAAATAAGTTTCCAATCATCGGTGAAGAAGCAACTGCAGCAAAACGATCTAGAGAATTTAAAATACCACTATAAAGGGCAGTTAAAGAGATAAATATGATGAAAGGAAATGTAAGCCGGGAGAACTGTATGGCGAGTTGCATGCGCTCAGGGGTGGCTCTAAATCCGGGAACAAAGATGGGCATCAACCAAGGCATCGCAAGTTCAATAATAATCACGACAATAAGCAGGGTAAAAAAAAGAACAGCCAGGATTTCCTCAGCAAAATGTTTGGCGTCTTTGGTGCCTTTATCAGCATATTTTCGAGTAAACATCGGTATGAATGCGAAATTAAAAGCTCCCTCTGCAAGCAACCGTCTCATTAAGCTTGGCAGTTTAATGGCAACAACAAGAGCATCAGCCAGGGGGCCTGCGCCTAACAATGCAGCTGTCAAAATATCTCTGATAAATCCAAAGATTCGGCTACCCATGGTAAATATGCCCACGGTTGTTAAAGATCGAAGTATTTTCATTTTAGAATCCACTTAACTACTATCAGTGAAAAATCTCTTTTGGTATAGGCCATTACGTGATGTTTTGCAATTCGTCTCGTTGTATAAAAAAGAGGCTCCTCATTAATCTTTCCCTTTATTATTTGAGGGCAGAGTCTGTCAAAGCTTCAGATTTAAAATCTTGCTTGAGCTCTCTGAAATTAATGCCTTTCAAGAGATGAACAGTTATGAAATAGATAGTCAGCCCTGCGATAATTAACGCTGAAAGTATCAAGATTCGTTTGAGCTCAAAACCATGAAGCTGGTGGTAAAAATGGCGTGCCCCAAGATCAAGAAACAAACCCATGGCCAAACATCCCATCATGAATCTTGGTATCCGTTCACGCAAGCGTTGATCAAGTTCAAAAAATTTCTTTTGGTTCAGTTTATAAACAAGCCATCCGGCATTCAGCCATGAGGCAAAGGTGGTTGCAAGGGCGATTCCCATATGTTTGAGAGGTCCTAGTAGGGCTAAATTCAAGAGAATATTAGCAACAACCGCAAGGACAGCTGCATAAAGCGGAGTTTTGGTATCGTGACGGGCAAAAAAGCTGGTGCTTAAGATCTTGACCATGACATAGGCAGGTAAGCCTAATGCAAATACCGCCAGCACTTTAGCAGTTTCTTCTACCTCTGTTCGTCCAAATACTCCGCGTTCAAATAAAACCGTGATCATAGGTTCAGATAAGATCAAGAGAGCAAGTGTTGCAGGTAAAATAAGAAAAAATGAAAATTCCAGGCAACGGTTTTGGATACTCAATGCGCTTTCAGTATGATTTAAAGATAATTTTTGGGAAAGTGTAGGCAGTAACGCTGTACTGACAGCTACTGCAACAAGACTTAACGGCAACTGATTGAGGCGATCAGCATAAAAGAAGTAGGATACTGCGCCCGAGGGTAAAAAAGACAAAAAGGTAATGCCAATGAGCATATTGATTTGAATAACTCCGGCAGCCAGTGATGCAGGGAGCATCAAACGTAAGAGTCTGCGCACTGGTTCTGATAATTCGGGCTTGCGAAACTTTAAGCCAAAGTGTATCCGCTTAGTGACAAAAATGGTCACCCCAAGTTGTAAGATACCTGCACAGGCCACAGCCCAGGAGAGGGCATGGCCAGGCGTCTCAAACCACGCTGTAAAGGCTGCAATAAATAGAATCATCACAATGTTAAGTAAAATGGGGATAGCAGCGCCGGCTGTGAAGAGCGAAAAACAATTCAGGAT
>JACVCA010000262.1 GCA_016742295.1 Alphaproteobacteria bacterium
ATATTAAATACACAAATGACATTGATACCCGCCATTAAAAGTTCAATTACATCTTGATAGCGTTTAGAATTTTTACAGAAAGGGGCATTGGTATGGGCAAGCTCATCAACAATAGCAATTTGGGGTTTACGCAAAAGAACGGCTTCAAGGTCCATCTCTTCAATTAAAATATCGCGATAGCTTAAAGTTTTGCGAGGAATAACCTCAAGCCCGGGTACAAGAGCTTGGGTTTTTGGACGATTATAAGTTTCAACAAAAGCCACCACAACATCCGCACCACGAGCTTTAAGATCATGGGCTTCTTGAAGCATACGATAGGTCTTCCCTACCCCTGCCACTGAACCAATATAGATTTTTAATCGGCCACGGTTAGTTTGATGCAATAGTTCGAGAAAATCTTGAGAGTGTTGAATATCCATCATTCACTCTCACTATGCTTACCAAACTGCCGGTCTAAAGCCATGTTTAGGATTAAAACATTCACCTTAGCAGAACCCAAGACTTTAAATTGCGGACCTTCTGTTGCTAAGCGTATAATGTCCTGGACTTTCAAAATATCTATGCCCCTGGCTTTCGCAATGCGGGAAGCTTGCCAATTTGCTGCTTGCGGGCTAATATGAGGATCGAGCCCACTTGCAGACGTTGTCACCAGATCTACAGGAATTAAATCTGTATTCTCAATTCTTAACTGCCGAATTTCCTCTGCAACACGTTGACGTAGCGCCAAAGAAGTTGGTCCATAATTAGAGCCAGATGAAGCCATTCCATCATACCCTTTCCCGGCAGCAGAAGGTCTGCCGTGGAAATAATGAGCTTTTGTAAATGACTGACCAATCAAAGATGAGCCGCTCAGTCCACCTTGATCATTTTTCAGAAGGCTTCCCTCTGCTTGGACGGGTGCAATAATTTTCGCACCACCAGTCACAAGAAGCGGATACAAAATTCCCGTTAATAACATCGTTAGAAAGCTTATTCGAAGGCTAACTCCCAGCATATTTAACATATTTATACCAATCCTAACGTGTTAAGAGTCATGTCAATCAGTTTAATCCCGATAAAGGGTATCAAGATCCCGCCACCGCCATAAACTAAAAGTGAGCGTATTAAAAGTGTTTTTGCCCCTAAAGGACGGTAATTTACTCCCCTTAAAGCCACTGGAATTAACCCCACCAGGGCCAAAGCATTAAAGATCACTGCAGATAAAATTGCACTTAAGGGTGAAGCCAGATGCATCACATTAAGGGTATTCAAGACTGGGATGGTTGTGCTAAAAATAGCCGGGATAATAGCGAAGTACTTGGCGAAATCATTAGCTAAAGAGAAGGTAGTAAGGCATCCTCGTGTCATCAGTAATTGTTTACCAATTTCAATAATCTCAATTAGTTTGGTGGGGTTACTATCAAGATCCACCATATTAGCGGCTTCTTTCGCAGCTTGTGTCCCTGAATTCATAGCTACCCCAAGATCAGCTTGAGCCAGGGCAGGTGCATCATTTGTACCATCGCCTGTCATAGCAACGAGATGCCCTTTTTGTTGCTCTTCTTTGATAAGATGTATTTTTTTTTGCGGTGTTGCTTCAGCCAAAAAGTGATCAACCCCTGCTTCTTGAGCTATAGCGGCAGCGGTATGAGGATTGTCACCTGTGACCATTACGGTACGTATTCCCATCGCTTTCAAACGCCTAAATCGCTCGCGCATTCCTGGCTTGATGATATCTTTTAGATAAACAATACCAAGGATGTTATTATTCTCAGCGACAATAATGGGTGTCCCCCCTTCTTCACCGATTTTTTTCACCAATGAATCATAAGTCTCGGGAATAATCCCCCCCTCCTTAAAAACTACTTCACGGATAGAGTTTGGGGCTCCTTTACGCATATGAACACCTTGAATTGTACAACCGCTCATGCGTGTTTCAGCACTAAAAGGAACTGTCTCCACTTCATTGAGGTCAATATTCTTTGAGAATTTGCCATAGTTTTGCTGTACAAACTGGACAATTGACCTGCCTTCAGGGGTATCATCTGCTAAACTTGAAAGCTCTGCAACACGAGCAAGCTCACTTATTTGAGTGGATCCAAAAGCAATCAATTGACTCGCCATACGGT
>JACVCA010000263.1 GCA_016742295.1 Alphaproteobacteria bacterium
TTGTAGATGCCGACCTCATTTAAATGATTGATAAGGGTCATGTGATAGATTGCGGGCGACACCAAGAATTGTTGACACGCAATAAACAATACGCTCGTATTTCCAAAGCACAATTTACTGATCAAAAGCTTCTTCTATCATGACGAAAGCCTTTTTTAAAACTCTTCTTAAAAAACCGCTGACTGTGAAGATCTTTTCCTGGTTTATTTCTAAGTATATTAGCTTTGTTTTTAAAACAACGCGCTGGAAGTTCTTAAATGAAGATATACCGCAAGCTTATTGGAAAGCAGGCAAACCTTTCATGCTCTGCTTTTGGCATAACCGCCTTGCATTAATGACTTTTATATGGCCTAAGTCACAGCCATTATATATGATGATTTCAAGTCATCCGGATGGTCAAATTATTTCAAATACTGTCGCTCATTATGGCATTCAAACAGTTGTGATATCTTCAAAAAATGGTACAGAAGGCATCCGAAATGCAATTAGATTCGTTAAATCAGGCGCAAGTTTAGGTATTACCCCTGATGGCCCCCGTGGTCCACGCTTTCAAGCGGATAAAGGGGCTTTAAGTCTTGCACGTATGGCAAAAATTGATCTCATACCTGCCAGTTATTCCACGACAAGACGTAAAACCTTTCAATCTTGGGACCGCTTACTAGTTCCGCTGCCTTTTGGGCAAGGGGTCTTCATATGGGGAAAACCCATATGTTATAAAGATATTAATAACAAAGAGAGCCACAAATTTTTTGAGACCGCATTAACTGCCCTAACCAATCATACAGATGCCCTCTGTGGCCATTCAGCAATTCCTCCTAGAGGCGATCATGAGCGCCCTATTAAGCTAAAGCGCCCTTAAATGCTGTTAGGCTTATATCATTTCTTGACTCAAAGATTTGCGTTTTTGATTCGTTGGCATCTTAAATCACGCGTAAAAAAAGGCAAAGAAGACCCCAACCGTTTAACCGAACGTTATGGTCAAGCAAGTATACCTCGTCCCCAAGGCCAGTTAATTTGGATTCATGCGGCAAGTATGGGGGAATCAATGTCAACTTTAGCATTTATTGAAAAACTCCTTAAAACTTGCCCTAATCTTCACATACTTATGACTACTGGAACATTGACTTCAGCCAAAACCATGAGGCAAGTGCTGCCTAAAGACGTGATTCACCAATATAATCCCCTCGACGCCCCAAGCTGGGTGGAGGAGTTTCTGAATTATTGGCATCCAGACCTGGTTTTGTGGCTCGAATCAGAATTATGGCCCAATATGATTCAAACCATTCACACCCGCGCAATACCCTTATTTCTTTTAAACGGAAGGATTTCAGATCAAACTTATAAGTACTGGTTAAGGCTCAAAAATTTTATAGCCCCTATCTTAAGAGCCTTTCATGTTTGCTTTGCCCAATCTGCTCAAGATCAAGAACGACTTGAAAAGCTTGGGGCGCCTTATGTCATCACAGCAGGCAATCTCAAATTCTCAGCACGTCCATTGGCAGTTGATGAAAAAGAGTTACAACACATGAGATCTCTCGTTAAAGGCCGTCAGGTCTGGCTTGCAGCCAGTACTCATGAAGGCGAAGAGGCCTTTGTAGCCCAGGCACATCAGCTCATCACTAATGTTAATCCTGAGGCTTTATGCATTGTTATCCCCCGCCATCCTGAGCGTGCCGCAAGAATTGTCGAAGCTTTCAAAAATTTTCAGATTGCCAGGCGTTCTAAAGGGCACACCATTACCCCTCAAACTCAAATTTATATTGCCGATACACTGAATGAATTAGGGTTATTTTACCGTCTTGCACCCGTTGCTTTTATAGGGGGCTCGCTTGTGCCAATAGGGGGTCATAATCTAATTGAGCCCCTGCAATTGGATTGCGTTCCCATTCATGGGCCTTTTATGGCTAAAACTCGCGAAATTGCTGCTATTTTTAAAAATAATTCAGCAAGTTTTGAAATTCAAGATGCCGGGTCACTGGCTCAAGCTGTTCAATCCCTATTTGCCAGTCCTGAGCTTTACAGGACTATGGTAAGAGCCGGGCATCACATCATTGTATCTCAAGCTCAAGTTATTGAGCGTATTTTTAAAGAACTTTTACCG
>JACVCA010000264.1 GCA_016742295.1 Alphaproteobacteria bacterium
CTCTATCAGCGTGCTTTCATTATAGCCACGCGCAAGCAACGCGCGTTGCAGGCCATTATTTGCAGGGGCATAACCTAAACGGAAAGCCTGAATTGTCTCTAGAGTAAGGCCGCGCTGCTGAAGATATTCAAGCGCTTTCAAAGCGGTTGGTTTCATGAGTTGTACTTGAAACCAATTTGCTGCCTCTTCAAGAATTTTGTAAAGTAGTTGATGTTTATGTGAATCCATTGCAGGGGCTTCTTGAGGAAGAGGTAGACCTACTTTTAGAGCAAGATCTGTCACTGCATCAGAAAAACTTAAGTTTTGAGATTGCATGATAAAGCCAATGGCATCACCATGTGCTCCGCATCCAAAGCAATAAAAAAGCCCTTTTTCATCATTCACTGTAAAGGAGGGTGTTTTTTCTTTGTGAAAAGGACACAGACCTAGATATTCACGACCACGTTTTTGCAAGCTGATTTGCAGGCTGACAATGTCTGATAAAATTATCTTACTTCGTAAAACTTCAAGAAAATCAGCAGGAAACATCATCGCCTGTTTACCTTAGCTTACGTGCTATCGTAGATTTTGGAGGACTATTTTTACAACCGCAAGGGGAGTTGCCTGGAACCTTTTTATAAATTGGCTTCCGAATAGGGACTGCAAGGGAAACAATGCCTGCTTTATGGAAATAAAGTTTAAGAAAAATTTTTTCACCTTCTAAAAGAGGCCTTTTTAATCCAATCAACATAATGTGCAATCCCCCAGGTTTTAGAGAAACTGAGTGGTGAGCAGTAAGTACAATACCGTCTTTTAAGGGACGCATGCGCATAACATCTCCGTCTTTAATATGGGTGTGAAGTTCAACTGTTTCACAAACATCCGCTTCAGCTCGCACAAGAGTATCGTCTTGCGCTTGATTATTTGTGAGAAGCATGAAAGCAGCACTCGTTGAAACGAGGCTGGTACGCGCCCAGGGGTCACGAATTGAAATAGGCGCTATGTGACCTTGAGATTGAGCAAATTCTTGCAAAGAAATTAAGTTGAATACTAGAAAAAATGCAATTACGGATACGTAAGTTTTTCTCACTGAGCACCTCGAAAATAGAGTTCGATGGAAAAAACATAGCTTAACATATCTCAAGGGGTTTGAACTTTTTTTTTAATGCGAGCTGCTAAAATATGTCCATTTGTAAGCTAAGTAGAATTTTAGAAGTTTTTTGAAGTTTATGATTTGAACTATTATCCAATAAAATAGTAGTAAGGACTTCAAAGGAGTAAATATCTAAATAAAAAGGAATCTAAAATTCTTAAAAAACATCAAAAAACCTGGCTACTTGTTGCAGATGGGGCACGTGCCCGGTTCTTCATATTACATTTTCATGCTTTAGAATCTGCCCTTGCTGCAGACTTGATCCATGACCACCGACCTTCTCGAGAGGCAATCACCGATAAACCCGGTCGAGCTTTGGAGAGTGATCATCTTTCCAGACATACTTATGAACCTCGTTCAGATTGGCATACTTATCAAAAGCATGTATTTGCCAACGAAATATCTCAAATTTTAATCGAGGCAGAGAAATTGCATGAATTTCACTCTTTGATCCTTATAGCTCCCCCTAAAATATTAGGCGAAATCCGGAAGCACCTTCCCAAGCCTGTGAGTGAGAAAGTCACAATGGAAATTGCAAAGGATTTAACAAAATTTACCGACCAAGATTTAAAAGCTTACCTTGACGAGTTGATAGTTTGGTAACAGTAAAACATTCATATATTTTAGGGCAGTATAAGTTGATAGATGAAGGGTGCTGGGTTTTGTAAGGGAGTTCTCTTACAGAAAGGTTGAATGAAGATTTTGAAAAAAGCTGGCTTGCAGGAAAAGACGAAAGCCAGAGTAGAGGATGTCCTTCACCAGTATGACGTTGATGCTATCCTTAAGACAGCTTTTGGTATGTTCCAGACCATTAAAGCAAGTTAAAAATTCAGAAACAAGGAAGCTTTATTAGATTAAATGATTTAAGCTCTACCGCCTATTAATATAGGATAAAAGTTGGTTTTATTTGATTATAAAGGGAGTTAAGAGGAGTTAGGATATCACTGCTATATAT
>JACVCA010000265.1 GCA_016742295.1 Alphaproteobacteria bacterium
GCCCATAGAAGTGAAACCGTTCAAGGCTTCAAGCTCATTGATGTTTTTTCTATAGCTTAATTGAGGTAAAAATCTTAGCTTCCTTTTTGAGCCTTAATTTCTTCTAGAAGTATCATGGCAAGTGTGGTGCTGCCCCTTTTATTTAATAGCTCAGCTAGAAGATATTGTATGTCAGTCTTTCCATAGTTTAAAACTTGACGATAAAAAGGGTCTATTTGTTTCAGGTCATTTTTACTTAATAAAAGTGTACTCAGTACCTGCTGCTCAGCAAAAGGAGTATAACTTACAATTTGGCGATAAAAAAGCTCTAGCGATGGGCGATGACAATTTCCTTCTAGTAGCTGTGCTAAATTATAAAGTACTTTGCCATTTACGTTCTCAGCAACTTGACGGAAGTATGATTTAGCTTCCTCAAGTTGACCTTGGTGAAAGCAAATCTTTGCTAATATAAAATACGCAGAAAAATTCCCTTCTATTGCTGCTTGGTAGAATAAAAGCTTTGCTTCTGGCTGTCTTCCTTGCTTTAGGAATAAGACCCCTAATTTATATTGTGCTTTGGTATGGGCTTGACTTGCAGCTTGACGTAGGAAAAGTTCAGCTTTGTAGTAATCACCTTTATGGTAGTTAATGACGCCTAATCTAAATTGAGCGTTAGCGAGCTTTCCTAATGCTGCATTGTATAAAAACATCTCTTCATATCTTTGCCATAATCTTTGGAAAGTTGAGCTTGAGCTATTCATTGTCCAGTTGTAACAGAAATAGCCTATTCTATAGCTGTCAATAGGAGGGATCTCTATATTTAACATAGCTTTTGGAAACCAAAGAGCTTGTTTTTCATTTTCTGCAGTATATGTTTGAGAGGATTCCAGGTTAAGCTCAATCATATTCAGCAAGGTATGAATTGGAGAACCAGTCGGAAGCTGAAAGAGAGCCAATAAATAATAGGATTTATAATAAGGTCTATACAAGTGTGTATAATTTAAGAAGTCTTCTGAAAATATGGTTTCATTCCATGGCCGAACAAGACTTAATCTGCTATAGGATTCTATAGCTAGTTGCTGCTGCTTATCTAGAGTTTGTTGCTGTAATGCATTGTAAATACAAGAGGCTTTAATATCACTTTCAAAAATTTGAGGGATTAATGCAGGAGTACGGAGGATTTTTGCTATAGCAGAGGGTACTAAAAGGGATTTATGCAAAAAGTTTGGTATCATATAATATAGCCTTACAATATCTCTTCTTTTAACATAATTGCTTATTACTACTTTTACATGTTCTTGTACCTTGGGGTTTTGATCTATTTTTCTTAATAAGCAAGCATGAGAGCTGTTAAGAAAATGATATTTAATAGAAAGAGTTTCATCCTTTGCAACTTTATACCAGTATTTACAGACGAGCTGGACTGTTCCTAGTTCCTTAAAGCTTAAGTAATCAAAAGCATTAACCAACACCTCATAAGGAAGGCTCTTCCGTTTATTAGGTCGTAATAAAGGTTTACCTTCTATTTGCTCAACTCTTAAGCACTTAGAAATTGGCTGCGATTCGCTCTCTCGTTGCTCTTCATAAGAAGCTAAGCAAACTTTAAAAGGCAGAAGAATGAAAAAGAAATAAATACAAAGTGTGTTCTTCATACTAAAGTTTTATTCTTCCTTAATAGTAAAATTAAGGTTATAAAAGAGAAATAGAAAATTTATGAGCGATATTTTATATCAAAACCTAATTCGAAGACAAGAGCAGCATCTTTGTACCCTTGATCTTTAGATAAACGAAACAAAGTTAGGGCTTTGACCTTATCTTCCGCCACTCCTCGGTCATTACCGTAGCAAATTCTTAGCTAAAATTGTGCAGCAGGATTTTGATACTGTTCTGCTGCTATCTCAAAATGCTTCACTGCTTTTTTGAAGTCTTTTGGTAAACCTTCATCGCCACAAAAATAATTCATTCCACGGTGGTAATGATAATCATTAGGATTAACCCTTTCCTCTTGCTTGGTAGCATTAGTAACAACCGGCTGATTAACCTTACGTGATGGAGTATCCTGCGATTCAATATTACTGGCAAAAATGTAACTCTGATCTATACAATTA
>JACVCA010000266.1 GCA_016742295.1 Alphaproteobacteria bacterium
CTCATTGACCATTAACCCTAAGCGTCCTGCATCCATCTGAGTTAAGACCACAAGAGTCGCTCCGGTATCAAGCTTAAATTTGATGGGAACCCCCTCCACAATAGCCTCAATCATATAATGACCTTTGCTATTTGAAGGAAACTTCATAGACTCAGCGTGCATTTCTGGACTTTTAAAATTGAAAACCTCCTTACCAATTGTGTTCCACACCTTTGCGAGTTGATATTGATAGCTATAAATTCCTAAAATGATTAAAATTATTCCTAACCATAAAATCAAATATTTAATGGTTTCTGAAAAACGGAAATATTGGGCTACGAATACTAAAATTAAGTACGCAAAAAACACCCCCACGCTTATCACATGAATGTGTCCAGACTGATTTATGAGAACTTCAGGAAAATGCCTTACCAGATAACTAGCAAGAAGAATTATAACACTTAACCATAAGATCAAAAAACCCCAGGAAAATCGTTTTTTAGGGGAGATAGGAGAGGATGTATTTAACATGAGCGTACCAAATTCCTTAATTATTTGAAACTTTTATGTATAGAGTATCTTTTCATAATTCTTCAAACAATGACCTTATTAATTATCATTAAATAATTTATGAATGATCAACTAAGACTGCAATACATTTCTTTAAGATGTAGCTTGCTGCAAGAGCATCAATTGCTTGATTTTTATGACATGAGGTTAAATGCATTTCATCCACATCGTTAAGTGCTGCTTGTGTCGTTAAACGTTCATCCCAAAAACATAAAGGAATATCAAAAAAATTAAGAAAATCTCTTGCAAATTGCCGCGTTGCTTGACAACGCTTGCCTTCTGTACCATCCATATTCAAAGGTAGTCCCAAAATCACTCCCTTGACTTTATAATCTCGTATAATCTTGTGCAATGCCTGGAGATCATGCTTTAATTTTGTCCTATTTATCGTAAGAAAAGGCGATACAATTCTTGTATGAGGATCACCTAGAGCAACACCTATAGTTTTTGTTCCTAAATCAAGACCTATAAGACGTCCTTGATTGTTCAACAATTTTTCTCTCAATTCATTGATACTTACGACGGACACCAGGCATCTCTTAAGGGAGATAATGGAAGGTATGTTAAGGGAACATCATTTTGCTGTGCAGTTACAAGAATGGTATTCAAAAGTAGACATGCAACCGTCATAGGCCCTACACCACCTGGCACAGGTGTAATTGCTCCTGCCACTTCTGATACTAACTTAAAATCAACATCTCCAACAATACGGCCATCTTCAAGACGATTAATTCCTACATCCAACACAATTGCTCCTGGTTTAATCCAATTTTTTTTGATAAATAATGGTTGACCTATAGCAGCAATAATAATATCTGCAGTTTGACATAATTGAGGCAAATCAACGGTCTTTGAATGGGCTATGGTTACAGTACAATCTTGTTGCAATAAGAGAGCAGCCATAGGCTTGCCAACAAGTATCGATCTTCCAACAACAAGGACACGCAAACCAGACAGCATAGAGCATTGCCTTCTTAGAAGTAACAAACATCCTAAGGGGGTGCATGGTACAATTGTATGCTCACCACATGCAAGCCGCCCGACATTTAAAACATTTAAGCCATCTACATCTTTTGAAGGTTCAATGCAATTGACCACGCGTCTCATGTTAAGAGAAGATGGCAGAGGTAATTGCACGATAATACCATGGATCTGAGGATCTCGATTTAAACTGTGGATATGTTCGATTAAGTCAGCTTCAGGAATGGATTGATTAAAATAGTATTCTTGGACATTAATACCTACTTCCTTGGCTTGAATTCGTTTGGTGCGTACATAAATTTTGCTGGCAATATTCTCCCCAATGCATACGATTGCCAAGCCAGGGCGAAGGGCATGGTGATGTTCTAAGCTTTTAATTTCATTAGAAATTGCAGTTTTTAAAAGCTGTGCTGTTTGGAGGCCATTAATAATATTTGTCATACTTTCTTTGAGCTTAACTCTCTTTAGTACATCAAATTTAAAACCAAACGCTCAAGAATACTACGTAGCAAATGCACAGCAAGAAGAAGAACAAATGGTGACATATCCAC
>JACVCA010000267.1 GCA_016742295.1 Alphaproteobacteria bacterium
CTGTAACACCCTGCTCAGCGGCTTTCTGAAACCAGGCTTTTGCCTTCTCATATGAGGGTTCAACCCCTTGGCCACTTGCAAACATTATACCAAGATTATATTGAGCTTCTTTAGCACCCTGCTCAGCGGCTTTCTGGAACCAGATTTTTGCCTTCTCATATGAGTGTTCAATTCCTTGGCCACTTGCAAACATTATACCAAGATAGAATTGGGCTTGAGCATTTCCTTGCTCTGCAGCTTTTTGGTACCACTTAGCAGCGATGTTATCAGATTTTTCCACGCCCTTTCCTTGAGCATGTAGTTTTGCAAGGTTGAAGCGAGCTTCAACATGACCTTGTTCTGCAGCTCTCGTGTACCACTTTAAAGCTTCTTTATAAGATTGTGTCAGACCATAGCCATTATAATGCATCTCACCAAGAGCATATTGAGCAGGGGGATATTCTTCGTTAGCGGCTTTTTGATACCATCTTTGGGCTTCTGCATACGATTGCTCGACCCCTTCACCCTGCACATACATAGTACCTAACCGATATTGCGAACCGAGCTGTCCAAATACCGAGGCTAATTCATAATAAAAGCGTGCCTCTTTATAAAGATTTTGCTTAAGGCTAAGATCTGAAATCTTACGTGCTTGATGTTGTTTATCAAGCCCCATTGCAAATAACTTTAAGGAAGTGATTCCTTCAGCAAGCTCTATTTTTGCTGATGGATTGATCTGGTCTGTTGCTACACCCGCTCTACTGCCTAGCATTGCCAATATAATCGCTGCGCCTAGAACTCTTCTATATATCATTACTAGCATATTCCTAGCACCCCTTATTAACTATTGCTTTCAAGGTACGTGACGCTCAAAATAAAAAACGCTTGTGAGCAATAACCATGGCCTTTTCCCAGTTTTAAAATTACGAGTGATACGTTGATTTTTTTGTCTGATATGAAATATCCTGAATGGAAGTATTCTAACATGCTCTTCCTGAACAAGCCCATAGACAATTTCATTTACAACAGTGTTAATAAAATTTATCAACTGCTGGCGTTTAAGAGCAAGTTTAGCACAGAGAATATTACAGAGATTTGAACGGGTGATTGTATGATTTAACACCACGTTTTCCTTTTTAATTCTTGTCATTAGATCATAAAATTTGCAAGTTTTCTTGTCAATTAAATTTGAACATCAAAGCCATTGTATCAAAATATCACATTGTAAAAAGTAAATCATTACAGAAGCTTTATGAAGAAACTCTTCAGAGATTTTCCCTCAAACAATAAATTAGATTACTGGTTATAGCCCATTACAAAAAGCTTTATCGCGATAACTCATGTTTAGGATGCTGCCTCATTTTATCCTCTTGCTTGATAAGTTTATTGACTTCCGGTTTCATGTTTTGCTGATAATCAGCATGTACTTCATTTTGCAACTGCCTTAGCTGTTGACTGCTTGGAGGAGTTCCGGTTTCCAAGGTATGATGTTTAAAGGCTCTAAACTCACGACGGCTTAAATACTCTGCAATAGCATTGATGCGAGCAATGTCTTGCTTATTTGCTTTCCTGTTTGAAGCTTGAGAAAATTCCTCTTTCAGCGCAGACTTTAAGACAGACATGCGTTGCTCTTGATATTGAATGCCTACTTTAAAGACCTCAACTTGAAAAGCTGTGGGTTGATTGCCATACCTCTCTTGATGACGCAGCACTTCATTGGCTATCCGGCTTGCTGCATAATCCGATAGGTTAAGTTGAGTTTGGTAAGTCTTGGCTTTCTTAGCCTGCAGTTTTTGGTTCTTGACATGTTCTAGACAGGCTAGTTGATTGAGCCTCTTGCTGTGTACTGGTTTCTTACCCTCTCTTAGCTCTTGCTCATAGAGTCTACCTTCTATCAAGGCAATCCGCTCGGCATAAGCTCTTATTTTCAACTTTTCCGTTGAGGGAATATAGTCCTTGTCAAAGGCTTCCTTCCAGTTCTTGATGTAAGCTTTTTCAATCCGAGGGATTCGGTCTTCTTCATAAATGGCGCGATGCATAAAGATCTGAAGATCCTTTTTTTGCGTCTGCTTTTGTGTATGAGCCCTAAAGTTCA
>JACVCA010000268.1 GCA_016742295.1 Alphaproteobacteria bacterium
GTTAATGGATGCTGGCGTCTCAGTCCTCACTAAAGGTCTAATGCGTTGCTCTTGTATTGAAAAACTTATTCTGATAAGTAATAATATTACAGATAAAGGGGCTGCAGATTTGGCACCTCTTCTTAAGAGAAACTTCCCTTTATTCCAGTTAGATTTAAGCTACAATAAAATTAATGATGAAGGAATAAGATATTTAGTTAGTGGCTTAAATGAAAATAATTTTTTAGCATGCTTAAATCTTACTAATAACCCAATTAGTGATCAAGGAGCTAATCTACTCAAGAGAATATTAATTAATAATAAAAATCTATTGGAGATACAATTACCAAGAAAATTAATTAGTAAAGATTTAAGTAAACAAATCTTCCAATATTTAAGAAGAAATAAGCTCTACAATACTCTCTTATTGCAGAATGATACGATATCGGAACTAAATGGGGTAGCAGCTAAGGTAATAAAAATTCTGCTCATGAATTCGTCCATTACACAGTCACAAATAGGTTTTTTTACAGGATATGCTAGCAGAAGTAAGAATGTAAAAAACTCTATTTCAAAAATATTAAAAGGTAGAACAAAAGGTATTCCATTACTTAATGCTTTAAAGAAAAAACCTCTCCAAGACGTACAAAGATCATTGTTTTCATCAGAAGAAAATCTATTTTTTAGTATATTGGGCTTATTAAAAGAAGATTATGAGGAGATTAAACAAGAACCTTTTTTCTTAGCATTATTACAATACTCTGGTATTTTAGATGATAAAGTCCAACGATTAAATATTTCTGATGACTTAAGCAAAGACGATGATAAGATAATTTCAAATATCATCTCTCACAGAAAAAGAGAAGTTATAAAAAATTTTAATGTTGGACATCAGGCAAAACTTAGAAACTGTTCAAAGCCTTTAATTAATTTATCCCAGAATGACAATTTATCAAGAGCAAAAATTGAAAAGAAAAATAACAGAATTAATGCTAAGAAATACAAGCCTCTTAAGAGAGCACCTTCTAAAATATATCCTCACCAACAGCATACTTGGAAAGAAAAAGGAAAAGATAGGCTGAAAGAAAGTGAATTTGAAGAAATAAAAGACCAAGAGGAATTACCTCCTTTGATAGATTAATAGAGCCGCTGCAGGAGCTCAGCATCTAACTGCTCTTACCAACCTCACTCAGCTGAATTTAAGCAATAACAATATCAGTTATGCAGGAGCTCAGCATCTCACAGCTCTCACCAACCTCACTCAGCTGAATTTAGGGCATAACAAGATCAGCGATGCAGGAGCAGCACATCTCACAGTACTTTCTAACCTCACTCAGCTGGATTTACAGAGTAACACTATCACAGATGCATTAGTCCAGTACGTCACTGCTTTGATTCAACTCACTCAGCTATATTTAGGGCGTAATAATATCACCCATGCAGGACGGCAAAAACTTAGGGAAGCATTACCAGCAAACTGTAAGATACATTTTGAATTTATCTTTAAAGTGTCTAAGTAAGAACCTAAGAGACAATAAGGGAGTTGTCTATTATTATCTTTTTATTTTAAATAGATGGGTTTTTTATGGGCCTGCATATATCTTTCAAGGGTATCCTTGTTAGGCTAGAAGCAAATAGCTGCTTTAGTTGAAGTGGCTCCTCGCAATCATGATAGCGTAAATCTTAAAGGATATAGGCGCATACAAGGAGGCAAAACGTTTGGTCTGCTCTCTATATGGCTGTTATATCCGCGATTAAATTCAATTACACCGACTATTTATGTAACCTCAGTTTTGGATAAGGGAAGGCAAAGCTTTAAAGGCAGGCTTATTTTCCCTGAATTGGTATGCAATGAGACAAGAAAGTGTATTGACGCAGCAATTAATAGGTGACCGATGTCTGGTATGAGAAAGATTCATATGAACTTTAAGGATGTCAAAGATTGTTTCAATCAGAAAACGTTTTCTGAGAAGGATCTTTTCAATCAAGGGTATAAGATAGTTTTTCATATTACGCCTTATACCTGTGATTAGCTTGAGTCCTCTTTGATAAAGTGCCTTGAAGAGTTCTTTAGAGATAAAACCTT
>JACVCA010000269.1 GCA_016742295.1 Alphaproteobacteria bacterium
GCATATATGTAATCGGCGCCACCTGGTCGTGCTTTTGTTATAAGAGATAAATCTGGGGGATATGCTCCGTTATTGGTAGCTCTTGCAGCCTCTTTATTTGCATAAGGTTTTACGAATCTGTCAGAAGGCAATGCTGGACGTTCAAAAATTTCTCCTTGGTCATTAGGACCGTCATTGACCTGATATTCGCGTGCAATTGCTTTGACTTCATCTTTGCTAAAACCTAAATCTTCCAGATTGCGGTAAGACAAAAGTTCAAGAGAGTGACATGCAGCACACACCTCTTTGTATACTTGAAATCCTCGTTGAAGTTGAGCACGATCAAAGGTACCGAATGGTCCTTTAAAACTCCATTCATGCTTCGTAAGAACTGCAGTGTCATTTGCTTTTATTATGCCTGAAAAAACTGACAAAAAGACATACAAACAAAAACAGGAAAAGGGGTTTTTCATTAAACTTTTTCCTTCTAAACCTGTTTCACGTTTTCATAAGGCTTTATAAAAACCGGGTTGTCAATACTGTCTGGTAATGGAAGAGGCTTTTCAAGTTTGCCGACCAGAGGAACTAAAATAAAAAAATGCAAAAAATAATAAGCTGTAGCAACTCTTCCAATCCAAAGGGGGACGCCTTCAGGAAGCTGGCCTCCTGCCCACCCTAATATAAAGCAATCAATGACTAGAAGCCAAAAGCAATACTTAAAAAAAGGACGAAATCGAGAGCTGCGAACTTTAGAAGTATCTAGCCACGGAAGAAGAAAGAGAACAAATATGGCAGTAAACATCGTGATAACACCACCAAGTTTATCTGGAATTGAACGTAAGATTGCGTAAAATGGTAGGAAATACCACTCTGGAACAATGTGTGCAGGTGTCACTAGAGGATCGGCGGGAATGTAACTATCGGGTTCCCCAAAGAAATTTGGCGCGAAAAAAACAAATCCTCCCCAAATTAATATTAATATTCCAATACCAAATACATCTTTAAAAGTATAATAGGGATGAAAAGGGATCGTATCGTTAGGTGTTTTTTTATCAATGCCCAACGGATTGTTAGAGCCATGTTGGTGAAGGGCTACAAGATGAAGACAAACCACTCCTATAATTAAAAAGGGAAGAAGATAATGTAAAACAAAAAAGCGATTTAAAGTTGGATTGCTAATTGAAAATCCACCCCAAAGGAGGGTTACAATACTGTCTCCTACAAATGGTATAGCAGAAAAAAGATTGGTAATGACAGTAGCCCCCCAGAAACTCATCTGCCCCCACGGGAGGACATACCCCATAAACGCAGTCGCAATCAGTAACACCAAAATCACCATTCCTAAAATCCATAAAAGTTCCCGGGGAGCTTTATAGGATCCGTAATATAGGCTGCGGAAAATATGAATATAAATGACAATAAAAAACATAGAAGCGCCATTCATGTGGATGTAGCGAATTAACCACCCATAGTTGACATCGCGCATGATGCTTTCGACACTTTGAAACGCGTGATCAACATGCGGCGTATAATGCATTGCAAGGAAAATACCGCTCACGATCATAATGACTAAGATGAAACCGGCAAGTGAACCAAAATTCCATAAAAAATTAAGATTTTTTGGGGTTTGGTAATCTATAAGTTCTTTACGTATAAATCGAAAAATAGGTAAACGGTAGTCTATCCATTCGATTAGACTGGAGTTATATTTATTTTTTTCTTCCATAAACTTAACCTATGCGTATTGTTTTGGAATCAAGAAAGGTGTAAGGGGGGACTTCGAGATTTTTTGGCGCAGGACCTTTGCGAATACGTCCTGAGATATCATACTGTGAACCATGGCAAGGGCAGAACCAACCCTTATAATCCCCTCGTGTTTCAGTCGGTTTTTGTCCTAAGGGAACGCAGCCTAAATGCGTACAAATACCTACAACAACCAACCATTCCGGTTTTTGAGCCCGGGTTTCATCTGCCGCTGGATCAGGTAATTGGTTAAGAGGGGTGGTACGCGCCTGCGAAATTTCCTCTGGTGTCCTGTGACGTATAAAAACTGGCTTACCACGCCATACAACTGTAATTGAC
>JACVCA010000270.1 GCA_016742295.1 Alphaproteobacteria bacterium
ATCTCACGTCGCAAACATACTGAAGAGGACAAGGAAGATGTCTAAAACAGCTACAAAAGCCACATTAGTTGTGACTCAAATCCAAAGCCCTATCCGCAGACAAGCTTATCAGCGTGCAACATTGATAGGCCTTGGTTTAAATAAAATGCATCGTAGTCGTGTTCTTGAAGATACACCCTCAGTTCGCGGTATGATTCGCAAGGTACATCATTTAGTATCTGTAAAAGAACAGTCATAGTTTGAATTAGGAATTATCCGCCATGAAATTAAATGAATTACGAAATAATCCTGGGGCCTTAAAAAAAGGTCGTCGTGTTGGTCGAGGTGAAGGCTCTGGTAAAGGTAAAACTTGCGGATCTGGTCAAAAAGGTCAGAAAGCACGTACAGGTGTCTCGATTAATGGGTTTGAAGGCGGGCAGAATCCTCTTTACAGGCGTTTACCAAAGCGCGGTTTTACTAACATTTTTGCTACAATATACAGCGAAATTAATGTAGGTCAATTACAGAAGTTTGTTGATGCCGGTAAATTAGATGCTTCAAAAGTCATTAACAAACAGACTCTTATTGATGCTGGGATCTTGTCCAATAAAAGTGGCTTGATAAAGCTTTTAGGACATGGGGAACTCAAGAATGCTTTAATGCTTGAAGTTGATCATGCATCAAAATCAGCGATAGCCCTTGTGGAAAAAGCAAAAGGAAAAGTTTTACTTCCTGCTGTTTCAGCAGCCTAATTATACAAAAGGAAGAGTCTCATGGCATCATCTGCGGAACAATTGGCTGCCAATATAAATCTAAAAGCCTTTTCAAAAGCAGCCGATCTTAAAAAAAGATTATGGTTTACCCTATTTGCTTTGCTTGTCTTCCGTTTTGGAAGCTATCTGCCGTTGCCGGGTATTGATGTCGGCGTTATTGATGAATTAGCGCGTCAGCATGAAGGTGGAATCTTAGGGATTTTTAACCGGTTTTCGGGGGGTGCCTTAAGCCGTATGTCAATCTTTGCCCTTGGTGTGATGCCTTATATTTCAGCCAGCATTATTATGCAGCTGATGACTGTGGTCTCACCTCAGCTCGAAGCCCTTAAAAAAGAAGGGGAATCCGGTCGTAAAAAAATCAGCCAATATACGCGTTATGGGACCGTATTTTTAGGAGGAATTCAAGGTTATCTCCTTGCCGTTGGTTTGGAGGCAATGTCAGGCCCCACCGGAAGTGCTGTGCTTATTCCGGGTATGTTCTTCCGAGTATCTACGATGATTACAATTACTGGCGGAACATTATTTTTGATGTGGCTTGGAGAGCAGATTACTGCACGTGGAGTTGGTAATGGTGTGTCTCTCATTATCTTTTCGGGTATTGTATCTGAATTACCTCGTGCAATTGGGTCCACGCTATCGCTTGGTTTATCGCCTGCCGTCATCATAATGATGCTTGTTGTCTCAGTAGGTATTATCGGATGCGTTGTGTTTATGGAGCGCGCGCAGCGTCGCATTCTTATTCAATATCCTAAACGCCAAGTAGGGATGAAGGTCTACGGAGGGCAATCTTCTCACCTGCCGATCAAAGTTAATAGTGCGGGAGTTATACCGCCAATTTTTGCGGGCTCATTATTGGCAATGCCTTTATCAATTGTAAGCTTTTCAGCGGAAAAAGGTGCTGATGGAAGTTGGCTTTCCGCAATTGCTTTTCATCTTTCACGTGGAAGTATTGCTTATAATGTGCTCTTTATGGGGCTGATTGTCTTTTTTGCATTCTTTTATACAGCTATTATTTTTAATCCTGAAGAAACCTCTCAAAACCTTAAAAAAAATGGAGGTTTTGTACCGGGTTACAGGCCAGGAAAACATACATCTGATTATTTAGATTTTGTCTTAACTCGCTTGACTGTTATAGGGGCGGCTTATTTATCAGCAATCTGTATTATTCCTGATTTTATGTTTGCAGGCTTCAATGCCCCTTTTTCTCTAGGCGGAACAAGTATTTTAATTGTTGTAGGAGTACGCCAGGCTCCCTCTGCGCCAATACAATCGCATTTGTTACCCCACCACTAAGATGCCCTT
>JACVCA010000271.1 GCA_016742295.1 Alphaproteobacteria bacterium
TTGGGTGGTTAGTTGTTGTCATTAAAGACATTCTGCGCCCTGGCGACCGCCCTCGCCTTTTCTTCCTCTGTCCACTCCATCGAGGCGTATGGCTGAGGCTGATTGGCCGACTGGTGTGCAAACCATTGCGCGGGTGGATCGATGGGAATGGATGGCAGCCTTATAGGCTCTTCCGGCTCGCTGTAGGGTTGTGGCGCCGGTTGCTGACTGAACAGCGGTTTGCCGTCTACGTGGATCGCCTGCTTGAGCTGGTCCACATTGATCACGATTGGCTTGGCAAACAGCGCGATCACTCCCCAGGTAATAGCGGAACCCACACCCAGGATGGCAACCATTCGCCATGGGCCGTGCTTTCTTTTGCTACGTAGATAGTCTGGTGCGTCGTCCCAGTCGGTTTTCACAATGCTTCCTTGCAATCAAATTACAATCACTTGTACTTAACGGCCGAAATACTAAGAATAACTTGCGCTAAATAACTACAAAAAATCGGATTTACAAAAGAAAAGTATTCATCCGAATCAAACATGTTTTCAGCCTTAATATTACTCTTCCCATCCCCAGTTCTTGTATGGAAGAATCTATTCCGCAGAGAGGACAGGAGATCACCGGCATTTCTGAACTTAATGACAAGCTCTGCTGCCGCCCGATCTTTCGAGTCAAAATTATTAACCAGCCTCTCCGTGACATCATAAAATTTTAATGCATTTGAAGATGAAGAAAAGTCTATAGCGTAAGTCAGATCCAATTCCGCAGCATCTATAAATTTACCCTGGCCAAGCATTTTTTTGTACAAACCCATTTCACCGATCTTATCTTCTTTCAAAATATCTTTGAGATCATCAAAGGTATTGTAATAGTCAGTCTGCGTGGAAACATAAATCAACGGCACACTGTAAAACATTCGCTCCAGCACTCTATAGAGATAGACAAAAGCCGCCGTATGCGACTGCCTGGCAGTCTGCTGGAAATAATTAAGAAATTCAACAAGTATATCTTTATAGAAATTCCTATTATCAAGGATGCTCTCTGCAATAAATCTCCCTGGCGTATAGCTAACTCCATAGTCAGCTATAAAGGCTTTAAATGAATCTCGCGGAGACAGCAGTTGCGACGATGGAGGCATATCCGAATAATTAACCGTCTGGAGGTATTTCCGTCCATCTCTTTTAAAACCTAGCGAGCCAATTAAGAGCCGAATAAGTTGATACTTCAAGCACCTCTCACCGTCCCTAGACATTTTTCCTATTGAATAAAGCTCGAATCCTGAGTGAGAAATAGCCATGTTCAAATCCAGTTAGACAGCCAGTCAAGCAATTCAAACTCATCTAAATCTGCCAAACCCTGGAAACTCTTAACATATTGCTGCACCAACTCTCGACGAACCTTCCCAATATTAACCTTGCTTACATTCACAGAATCGAAAGCCTGTTCGAAATTCCTTATTGATGATTCGATTTCATCGAGCGACTTTACCCGGAACACATCAACTACTTCAGCAGCCCCTACGCAAAAACCAATGAAATTGTTCTGAACCCGGATCCAGTCTCGCAGGAAAACATTTCCACTAAATCTATTAACCGCCTCAACAATATCAGAGAATTCGCTCTTTTTAGATGGAATATCAGAATCAATAATCCTAGAAGCTATCAACTCATCCATCTTTTCTTCAATAATTTTTTGATTATCAATATTTACTGACCCGGAAAGGTAAGCAACATAGCCCTTCACAAAGTCTGCTTTTTTGAATGTCTCCGGCGCTCTAACCCTTCCATTGCCTTTTTCAGCAACTAGCTTCAAGGGCATATCTGAGAATTCAAAAAATGTGTCCGCAAGTATTTCAATTTGATGCCTTGCAGACATTGCTTTCTGCCCATTATTTAGAGTAATCATCCTATAGAGCAGCTTATCTTTAGAGCTCGCAATAACAAAGTTTATATGTAAAGCCCTGCTAGAATTAAATCTTTTATCTGCGGACGCACGCCTTAGCGTGTTAAGGCGCTGAATGCCATCAAGAATAAAAGCCTGATCTAAGTGATCG
>JACVCA010000272.1 GCA_016742295.1 Alphaproteobacteria bacterium
GTATGTAACCCGACGCGAGTTTGAAGCCTTCAAGCGCCATGTCTTTGAAACGGGAATGTCCCCAAGCAGTCAACAGCTCAAGCAATTAAAAAATGAAACTCGTGTCGAGTATCTGAAAAACATGAAGCCTGAAGTCGAAAAACTTATTGAGCAGAAAGATAAAGCAAGGCAGCAATCTAAATGTGAGCTGTCACGATAAAATTCTCTTAAAGCATAGAACTATTTGAATATGTTAATTAAATTTGGAAAAATATCCTGATTTGGCATTAGTTGAAAAGATACCTTGCCACAAGCTTTAATTAATGGCTTTGTATCTTAATCAAGGAAAAGACAACTTTTTATATGACACTGACTCGAGTTTTGTTAGCTTATATAATAAATTCTAAAGCGATTTTCTCCAGTAAGATTAACATCTTTAAAATAGTTGATAAGAAAGATATTATCTTTATCAACTAAATTAACCTTTCTTTCTAATTGAAGATGCCCTAATTCTGCACCTAAAGCTATTCCTTCTTCACTAGATTTTCCTCCATATACTTGTTTCCCCTTAAGGCAACCAGAGTGTAAATAACCATTCTGAATATTGTGTAAATCAATTTGGGTATTATTAAGTTTTATCACCGGTGGAACTAATGGAGGATATGTATAGTGAAAATAGAAAATAAAACTAAATTTAAATTTCTCACTATTTAATGTAATTTTTCTATTCTTCCTAAGAATCCTAACACATGTTTGACAAGGTTGATAATAGGAGAAAAAGCGAATACCCACGGTTTTTATTTTATGAATATCATCACCAGCCACTTTAATAAATGGAGCGAAAAGATTATTAATATTATTCAAGATATGAAATAAAGCATTGGGTTCTGTATCTTGGCAATCGTGAGCTTCACTATCATCACACGTATTACTATGAAGAAATTGTTTACAGACGCAATTACATTCTGAAGATGTTCCTTTAGCACATTTATAGCTATTAGAAGATATAGGAAAAATATCCTCAGCTGTCTGTACGTTTGTGTTCAGACCATCCTTTGTGGTAAAATAAGCCCATCTGTCGGATGTGTCGTCTGCTTCGAGTTCATCTGGATTTATGGTATAAAATTCCACCGATATTTCTTTCTTTAAATCCCCGACGTCATTTAAAAGAAGTGCTCCTTCAATCTCCCGTGCAAAAAGAGGAGATTCAACTACTTTTAATTTGTCAGAATCTTCATAAAGAGCATATAATGTTAAACATAAATGATTATAGCTTCCAGTCAGTAATCTTAATTCACTTATTCTATCTAAAAATATAGAAGGTTGGCGTGGGAATTCTACCTTCCTGGGGGAATTAATACCCCACTCAAATACAGTTTGTTCAGATATAAACTGCATTGGCTCAGGGGTGGTATCGTACTTCCTTGTTAGAGTTGCTCCCTCTTTAGCTTCTGCGCTCTGAGAATTTAATAGGGCAACTTGGGAGTTGTCTTTGAGTTGAACATAGAGAACTTCAGACGAGTCTTCCGTTGCTTGAGTAGGTAAAAAAATAGCACTTATAAAAAGCAGTACAAAAAAAGCATACCCTCTTTTATAAAATTTACTAATTTTTCTAATCTCCCTATGATTTGTTAACATTGCATACGCCTGTTGAAGTTATTTTTTATTACTACATGCAGTATTTTTTAATTTAAGTCAAGTAACAAAGCCAGAACTCAAAAAGCTTTGTTACTAGACAATGAGAGGCACTGTAGACAGGCGACATCGTTAACAAAAAGTTGTTAAATCTTCCCTTTCTCTAAATTTTTTATCACTCAACTCCACCCCTTAAGATCTTGTTATTTTGTTCCCGTCTTATAGGTCAATTTATCAACCTTGCTTCCAAAAAACTCTGTAGCTTGCCTCAATGGCTCATCGGCTAGATGAGCGTACCTTTGCGTGGTTGACGCTTGGGTATGACCTAAGAGCTTTCCTACAATACTTAAGCTTAACCCGCTTGATACCAAATGAGATGCATGTGTGTGGCGTAGATCATGAAGACGGACATCAGGTAGCCC
>JACVCA010000001.1 GCA_016742295.1 Alphaproteobacteria bacterium
GTGCTTAGCAAGCTCATCTATTAAAAGATAGACTTCGGAAATAATCCAACGATTAATGGGATGCACAGTCTCTTGAGGCTTAAACCTTTCCTCCCACTGACATTGATTGTTCTCACACTAACGAAATGCATTCCAAATTTTGGTTGCAAAGTTTCGGTAGCCTTCAACTTGAGAGATCGAAAAATTGATATCACGTCCAGGACCTGCAAGAGCTGCTAAAGCAAAGCGCAAAGCATCTGCGCCATATTTATCCATAAATTCCAAAGGATCCACGATATTGCCTTTGGATTTGGACATTTTCTGGCCTTTTTCATCGCGCACTAGTGCAGTGATATAGACTTTTTCAAACGGCACTTGGCCAGTAAAATGCAGCCCCATCATCATCATACGGGCAACCCAGAAGAAAATGATATCATGGCCTGTAACCAAGACTTGCGTTGGATAACAAATTTTTAATTCAGGCGTTTGATTAGGCCACCCAAGTGTTGAAAATGGCCACAATGCTGAAGAAAACCAAGTATCAAGGACATCTTCATCCTGGTTCAAGGAGACAGTTTTTCCATAATGCTTTTGTGCTTGTTCTTGCGCTTCTGCTTCATTCATTGCAGCAAAAATAGTCCCATCAGGACCATACCACGCTGGAATACGATGACCCCACCATAATTGGCGGGAAATACACCAGGGCTCAATATTATTAAGCCATTCAAAATAGGTTGTCGCCCAATTTTCCGGAATAAAGCTCATCTTGCCGTCTTGAACTGCTCGAATTGCAGGCTCAGCCAACACTTTGGCATTTACATACCACTGATCGGTCAAACGGGGTTCAATAATAACCTCAGAGCGTTCTCCATAAGGCAAGGTATGTACAATAGCTTCAACTTTATCAAGTAATCCCAAGCTTTCGAGTTTTGATACTATAGCCTTTCGAGCTACAAACCGATCTAATCCTCTTAAATCTTCAGGGGCTTCATCGTTCAAACAGGCATTTTCATCAAAGATATTAATGCTTGGTAAATTGTGACGTTTACCAACAGCAAAATCATTAAAATCGTGAGCAGGTGTAATTTTCACTACACCTGTTCCCTTTTCCGGATCACAGTGCTCATCAGAGATAATAGAGATGAGACGCCCCACTAAGGGGACCACCACACTTTTTCCTACAAGATGTTGATAGCGTTTATCCTCAGGATGAATAGCCACTGCTGTATCGCCTAAAAGCGTTTCGGGACGTGTCGTTGCAATTGTAATAAAGTGGTCTTTCTCACCATGAATGGGGTAGCGAATATACCACATATGGCCTTGAGACTCGACATTGTTTACTTCAAGATCAGACACGGCTGTATGCAGTTTTGGATCCCAGTTGACAAGCCGCTTATCTTTATAAATCAAGCCTTGTTGATAGAGATCAGCAAAAACACGATTTACTGCCAGACTTAAGCCGTCATCCATCGTAAAACGCTCGCGAGACCAATCAGCCGAAATACCCAACCGCTTTAATTGAGAGACGATGGTTCCCCCTGATTGCGCTTTCCAAGTCCAAACACGATCAATAAATTTTTTTCGCCCTAAATCATGCCGGGTCAAACCTTCTGTATCCATTTGACGTTCAACAACCATTTGAGTTGCAATACCTGCATGGTCAGTTCCTGGTTGCCATAGCACATTAAATCCCTTCATTCGCATATATCGTACGAGAATATCTTGAAGCGTATGATTAAGGGCATGTCCCATATGAAGGCTTCCTGTCACATTGGGAGGCGGCATCATAATGGTATAAGGTTGGGCTGTGCTGTCTGCTTGAAACGTAAATGCTTTTGAAGCTTCCCACCGAGCATACTGCGTAGATTCAATAGAGGAGGGATGATAGGTCTTTTCAAGCATAATAATGAATAAATAAAATAACTATAAGGCTGTACTTTCTTGCTTTTCTTTCAATAGCTTTTCAATTTGCTCAGCAACCACCCACTTAACGAGCGACGGCAGATGAGCATCCATCCACGTCTTCAGCATTGGCTTCATAATGGCAAGCATGAACTCTTCCATCGTCTGTTGACCAAATGAGCCATTACTAATCATGTCGTGGACTTTCTCATTGAGCTTATTCAAATCTTTTAAAGCGGCGACAGATTTTTGAACAGTTTCAGGGGAGAAAATTGCTTCTTGACGGCTGTGATCAGAGAGAGGGGTTTGATCATCATGGGGTAATGATTGAGACTGGCTTGTACTTTCTTCTTCTGCATCAACCAAATCCAAAATGTTTTCATAAGATTCACTTAGATTAGGGCCTATTTCAGAGGCATTTTTCATATCAACTTTCCTCTCTTGCTTTGGCTTGAGGCGAACCACAGTTCCATCGTGACTTAAAACATCAGTTAAATCAAGGACATCTTCATTTAAAGCTTGGACTTTAAAAGAGTTATGCTTAGCAATCACTTGAGGAGGACGAGACTTAGAGCTGTGAGTCTCATGATTCTCAATATCCTCAGAAATAATCTGGCGAATTGAAGCTAGAACCTCTTCCATTGAAGTCTCATTTTCAATATTAACTTTACTCATTAAATTTTGATCCTCTTCAGTCTTATCCATTGCTAAGCTCTCTCGTGCTAGTATCCAATAAAGGTCTGCTTGGCTTCTTCAAGATGGCCTTTAATATCATAGTTTTCAACAGGAAGACGTAAATTTTTGGCCGTTAATTGTCCGACAGCCGCAAGCACCTTATATTGATTTACGCGCTCATCACGGGTTGCTTGGAGAAGCGCCAACTGCGCCCTTAAAAAGTCTTTTTGAGCATCAAGTGCTTCGACATAAGCTCGCTCTCCAACTTCTGCTTCTAAAAGCGCCCCATCCCGCGCTCTTTCTGCTGCTTTAAGTTGTACTAATACACTTTCAACTTTCTGTTTAGCAGCAATCCAATCTTCCCAAGCAGTAATTGCAGCTTCAACCGTATCTTTACGCGCACGTTCAAGGTCAAAGCGCGCTTGCGCAGCTTTGTAGGCTCTTTGACGGATCGTGGCATATTCTCCCCCACCTTGATAAAGAGGAATTGTTAACTTAACAACTGCAGAAGCATTGTTTGATCTATCACGCGAGCTCCGCTGGTGTAAATAACGTGCTGCCCCTCCTTGAATATCGATTTTTGGCAACAACGCACCACTTGCTGCATCGACATCATTTTTAGCACTTTGTTCATTATAAATAGCCTGCAAGATTGCCGGATTCAAATCTTTTGCCATCGCTACGAGCGCATCACGTGAAACCGGCAATCCTTCTAAAGGTTTAGGTTGCACAAGGAGGCCAGGTTTGGCACCTATTACAGTCTGATATTTTGCCACAGTTTTCTGGAGGTCAGCTTCAGCATCAGAAAGTGCAGCCGTAGCTTCAGCCAACCGCGATTCAGCTTGTGCTTGATTGGTTAAGGTCTTGTCCCCCACTTCAACTGCCACCTTTAGAGCTTGTAGTTGTTCCTTCAGAAAACTCTCATTTTCCTTATTGATCTCAACAGCTTTTTCTCTAAATATGACATCCATGTAAGTAGAAATTGCTGCGAAAAGAACTGCTTGTTCAGTATTTAAATAATCATACTGTCCAGCTAACGCTTGATTTTCACTGCTTTCTTTATTTGCAAGATCAGTCCCGCCATTGTAAATTGACTGGCTTATATTCAAACCTGCACTTGAGGAATGAATTGTCCTACGGTCCCTTTCTCTTGCACGAGCATTAGGACTTGGATTCAGAGCAAAAGTCTGATTTTCTGTACGATTGATTCCAGTATCTGTATTGACACTAAGCTTAGGGCGAAACTCTCCTAAACTTCTCGAAACTTGTTCGTCACGGGATTTTTGCTCTTCAACTTTACTGCGTAATTGGCTGTTGGTCATATATGCAGAAACTAATGCATCAAGGAAAGGGTTAATCTTTTCCGAGGGTCCTGCTTTAGCAACTTGATATTCACTAAGCTCTGTTTTTGCATAGGGATTTTCCACTGCCGTAGGAGAGTTGATTACAGGTGGCAATGTCTCTGTAGCAGCAATAACTTTATGTTTTCCGGATATGAATGAGCCTAGACTTATATAAAGGAAAGTATACACTATCCACTTTTTTGGCTGCAAAGATATACAACAATAATTTAAATACATTTGCTGGTTTTTCATCCTTATTCTTTAGTAAACTGGCATCGTAAAATCAATTTGTCGAGCCCAGGCATCAATGCCACCGGCTAAACTTACCACATCTTTAAATCCTTGTTCGCGTAGAAATAAACATGCGTTTAAACTGCGAACTCCCATGTGACATAATGTAACGTACTTTTTATCTTTTGCAAGCTGATCAACTTCTTCTCTAAGTAGCTTAAGGGGGATATTTACATGTTCTGGGAAAGATGCCAAGCGTATTTCGAAGGGCTCGCGTACATCCAACAATATATAGGCCTCATTAGATGCTCGCAAGCGCGCAAAATTTTCTAATGAAATTTCTAAAACTTCATGAACCATAAGATATCTTTATCATACTCAAAAAACAAAGCGAGTGGGCAGAGAAAACTCTGGCAATGGACAAGGGGCGCAATCAAATATACTACGTTTGGAAATTAAACCATCTTGTTTTAGCAGCGTGGTTGCTTTACCAAGCTTTTCCTGTATCCACTCAATATAAGCCATTCTCCCACCCTCAGCGAGTTGAGTAAATAACTCCTCAGGAAGCCTTTGCACCCCCCCTTCAATGAGAATGGCTTGATAGGGTTTCTTTTGGGCAGTACCTCCCCAAAGGTCAGCTTTAACAATATTTTTTAAGAACTTAGGAAGAGGTGTAAGTAGATCAAGCGCTTGATCAACAAGCTTCGCATCACTCTCGAGCCCTGTTACTGAGACTGCTAGATTTTTTAAGAGCATCAACGAATATCCTGTCGTACAGCCTATCACCAATACGTTATCTTTAGGTTTAAGGGCTAGAGCTTGAATCAGCCGCGCCAGCACCATTGGCCGCAGCATAAAACGACCACTTGAAAAATAAAGTTCATCGTCTACATAAGCTACCTTTTGATCTGGCACAAAGAGTTCACGAGGAATTTCATGGAAAGCTTCCAAAAGTAACTGGTCAGTTACCTGATTAGAGCGAAGCTGACCATCAACCATGGCCTGACGCATTGTTTGAAAATCGAACATAAGTTACAAACCTTTATAAAATGAATTTTTCAATAGTTTTTACGCTACCCTTAAGCCATTGGGCAACCTTTTGACCATATTCAAAGTCATCTATGCTCACCTTAATGATTTTTACAAGTTTTTGCTACGTTTTTAAAGAAGGATGCTTTTTCCTTGTCTCAAGTTGCCATAAAAAAGGTACCGAAATACCTCCAGCTTATGCGATTATTTTTCACATAAGATTACGACAATCTTGCCGCATTTTAAGTGAATTTCTCTCTCTAATCAAACCTAGCTGGGATGCTCTCAGCTTCAGAGTTTATGGCAAAATAACAAGAATTTCATGATTTATATTATAAAAGGATAAATAGATCTTCAATCTCCAATTCTTACCTGTTAGCTTTTTAGGCTTTGAAGGTTTTGCTCATCTTTTAACCCTTAAATAATTACTTTAATAATTACTTTTTAAACGGCCATTTTGCGGTAGCTTAAAGCTTCAGCAACATGAGATTTTGCAATAGCCTCAGTTCCCTCAAGATCAGCCAAGGTGCGGGCCACTCGAATGACCCGATGATAACCACGCGCAGAAAGCTTAAGTTTTTCAGCAGCTTTGCTTAAGAGAGTTTGGCTTTCTGCTTCAAGGGGAGCTGCTTCTTGTAGGATTTGTCCATCAGCTTCGGCGTTACAACGTATTTTTAAACTTCCATTATACTTAGCATAGCGGTCATTTTGTAATTTACGCGCTCTTAAAACCCTTGTTGCCACCTGCAGACTTGTTTCTGCAGGCGGTGCAAGGTTCAAATCGTTAATACTGGCTGCAGGAACTTCAATATGCAAATCAATGCGATCATAAAGGGGACCTGAAATTTTGGCTTGATACTGCATAGCGCAACGTGGGGCACGCGAACAGGCGCGCTTTTCATCACTTAAATACCCGCAATGACAAGGATTCATAGCTGCAATCAACTGAACACGAGCTGGATAAACAACGTGTGCATTGGCACGCGCGATGACCGCACGCCCAGTTTCAAGAGGTTGACGTAAAGCTTCTAAGGTAGTACGTGAAAATTCAGGTAATTCATCCAAGAACAATACCCCAAGATGGGCTAAAGAGACTTCTCCAGGTTGTGCTCTCAACCCACCTCCCACTAAAGCCGGTAACGAAGCTGAATGGTGGGGGTCACGAAAGGGCCTCTCGCGCATCAGCTTGCCATCTTGCAATCGACCTGAAATACTATGGATCATTGTGACCTCAAGCGCTTCAACTGCACTTAAAGGCGGCAAGATTCCGGGCAAACGTGCAGCAAGCATCGATTTTCCTGAGCCTGGTGGGCCACTCATTAAAAGACTATGTCCACCAGCTGCTGCTACTTCCAAAGCACGTTTTGCGAACATTTGTCCTTTAATATCTGCTAAATCAAGCCTATGAGCCGGAAGATCAACAATCAAGGGTTCGGGAGGACTCAAGACTTGTGTGCCTTTAAAATGATTAATTAAGGCTAAAAGACTAGGCGCAGCAATAATCTCAATTCCTTCAGCCCATGCAGCTTCACCTCCCCCCTTTTCAGGGCAAATAATACCTTGATTACGGCTCGCAGCATTTAAGGCGGCTAACAATAATCCTGCAGTTGCTGTTAAGCAACCATCCAATCCCAGTTCACCCAAGGACGTAAAAGCATTCATCTCATCGGCCGGTAAAATCCCCATACTAACCAAAAGTCCTAATGCAATCGGCAAGTCATAGTGACTACCTTCTTTCTGTAAGTCTGCCGGAGATAAATTAACCGTTATCCTTTTAGGAGGCAGAGAGAGGCCTAGATTGTGAAGAGCCGCGTAAACCCTTTCACCTGATTCACCTACTGCTTTATCAGGCAACCCAACTATCTTAAAACTAGGCAGCCCCGGTGACATTTGCACCTGGACATCAATAGGAATGGCCTCAAGCCCTTGAAAAGCAACGGTTGTAACATGAGAAACCATAATTTTTGAAACTTATTGAAAGCTATCAAAATTATAAATTAAAAGCCTTATTTTCTTTTCTCCGCGGACATCAAATCTTTTAATAATAAATTGTTTGCTAAGCATATTGCCCCTTTCATAAAGAACCTCAAGTTCTCAAGATCCTATAATATTGACTTTTTGTCAATATTATAGTTGAAAAGCCCTTTTAATTCTAAATCCTTATAATATTCTAAATTATTGAGCTAAGGGGGCAGGAAAACCAGGTGATTGAAGACCAATATCATTTACTACGGGGGTAGGCTGTTCATACTGTAGCCCTGCCCCCTGATAGGACACCCCTAGAGGTTGAGGAGACAGATCACTATAATAGGATTGATTTGCAGACGTGTCAGACGAGATATTCCCTTTCAAGCGCACATAATTTACAATGTTTTTAACACCACTGACAGAGCGTGCAATTTCAAGGACACGGTCTAATTCTTTCTGATTTTGAGCAATACCCATGAGGTAAATCACCCCATCGACTGTTTTAATTGTGTAATTAATAGAGTGTGTATCACCTTCAAACATTAATGCAGTCTTGAGCTTGGCAGTAATCCAAGCATCACTTGCATAACCTCCAAAACCGCTACCTTCACCAATTTTTGTGTCATCAATTACTTCGCGCACGCCGCTTATAGTCCATACTAAACGCACAGCATCAATCTGGCGCTGAACTGTATCAACTTGGCCTGTCAAAAGAACTTTTCCTTCTCGCACTGTAAGCTCAACCATTTCTGAAATTTGTGGATCGTAATCAAACCAAGCAGCATTAATAGCGGTGCGGATACTTGTATCACTGACAACCTTACCAAGCCCACGTTCTTCAATGGCTGATGAACCCACTAAAGCCCCTGCTCCAACTACAGCCACAGGGACACATCCCTGAAGCAAGAGAGAGGGAGCAATTATAGAAAATATACCTAATAACTTGTATAACATCGGTTCAAACTCCTCGTAACAGTAAGTTCTATTTAAGCTGCCATGCGTTCTGCATATGATAAGGCCAGCGCCAAGGCCTTACAACCATAACATCAAATCGACAGATATTATTATGCATATTAGGCTGATATGATAAATAAAATAATGCAGCCTTGCTAATTCTTTTCTGTTGATGAGAAGTGACTGCGAATATGCCTGTACTTAGATCATTTCTCGCTTTAACTTCAATAAAGATTAGGACTTTTCGTCGTTTTGCAATGATATCGATCTCACCTAAGGGCGTACGAAAACGTCGTGCATGAATTCGATATCCTTTCAGACGTAAAAACCAAACACACAAGGTTTCTGCTTTATGACCGCGTTGAAAAGCCTGTTGTCTTTTAGCTTGGTTCATCAGCTGCAGCCTGCACAAAAAGGGCCCGCTCATAAATTCTGCGGCGTGACACACCTGTGGTTGTAGCTACAAGCTCAACAGCATCACGCAAAGATTTTTGCTCTAGTACTATTTTTAAAAGTTCATCTAAGTCTTGATCTTTACGAGGCTGAGGGCCGCCTGCATCAAGCAAAACAACAATCTCGCCTTTAGGAGCCCCATGTGTAGCATAAAAATTGATTAATCCTTGCAATTGATCTTTACGAATTTCTTCAAATTTCTTGGTTAATTCACGTGCTACAACGGCTTGACGGTTGCCAAATACAGTCATCATATCTGTAAGAGAATCACTTAAACGGCGCGCTGATTCAAAAAAAATGAGGGTGCCGGGAACTCCTAGAAGGTCTGAAAAAAACACTTGTCGTGCCTTAGATTTTGCCGGGGCAAAGCCTGCAAAATAAAAGCTATGAGTTGGTAAAGCTGAGAGTGTGAGTGCGGCCAGCACCGAGCAGGGTCCTGGCACGCAGACAACATGAAGTCCTTCTTCAACACAGTTACGTACAAGCTTATAACCCGGGTCAGAAATTAAAGGAGTCCCTGCATCGCTAACTAATGCAATACTTTGACCTTGTTTAAGAGCTTCGATGATACGTGGTCTTACTTGTTCTGCATTATGATCATGATACGAAATTAAAGGGGTGTGAATTTGATGAATGGCTAAGAGCTTGCTTGTAACTCTTGTATCTTCGCAAGCAATCAAGTCTGCTTCTTTCAAAACTGATAGTGCTCTAAGGGTAATGTCTTCAGCATTTCCAATAGGGGTGGAAACAATGGAAAGCCTATTTGAACATTTTCCTTGATTCACGCGCATTTTATTCCTATTTTTAATCATCCACATTTATAAAAAGCTGTTAACACGATGCTCTTCCCCTCACTATACTTTTCTTATAGACCAATTTTAAATATGCTCTGCATAGTCTTACTGCCTTTTATATTAAGTAGTTGCGCAGGCTTAAAAATGGAAGATTCTGATCAAACTACCAAAACTGCTGTGCAAAAAGCCCCACTTGCAAAATCTACTCTCAGAGAGCAAGCCTTTCGAGAGTCTGTAGGCAAAATCCGTGTTGCTATTTTGCTCCCCCTTAGCGGTTCACAAGCCAAGTTAGGTCAAGGTTTACTCAATGCAGCTCAGATGAGCGTCTTTGAGAATGCAGACGATAATTTTGAACTTTTAATATACGATACGAAAGGAAATGGTCCTTCTGCATTAAAAGCCGCACAAACTGCAATTGATAAAGGGGCGCAGATTATTCTTGGGCCTCTTTTCTCTCAAGAAGTCAAGCATGTAGCTCCTCACGCTGTCAAGTATGGAGTTCCTGTCATTAGCTTTTCGAATGATCAACAGATAGCAGGACACAGTATATTTACAATGGGCTTTAGTCCTAGCGAACAGATTCAACGTTTGATGGAAACTGCAAATTCGAGAGGATTAAATCGTGTTGCTGCTTTAATTCCTACCACCCCTTACGGAAAAATCTTACAAAGCCTTCTCGAAAAGCAAGCTGCAGAAAAAGCTGTTACTTTAACTACCGTGGCTGTGTATAAGCCAGGAATAACAGATTTTTCCGCACAAGCAAGTCAAATTAAAGCTTCTCATCCGCAAGCCCTGCTTATTCCAGAAGGAGGGAGGCAGTTGCAATTAATTGTCTCATCTTTACTTTATCATGATCTTAATCTTCACCAAACTAAGCTTTTGGGAACTGGACAGTGGGATACTCCTGAAATTGCAGATAATGAAAACATTTTAGGGGGATGGTTTGTGGGCTCACCTCCTGAAAATCGGCAACGCTTTGAACAAAGCTATCAGGCTATGTATAAGGAGAAGCCCTCCCGATTAGCAACCTTAGCTTATGATGCAGTTTCTCTGGCAGCTGTATTAGCGCGTAATACAAAAACCTCCCCCTTTCAAATTTCCTTACTTACTCAACCACGAGGATTTGCAGGTATTGATGGCGTATTTCGCTTATTGCCTGATGGTACTGTTGAACGAAAATTGGCTGTGCTTGAAGTTACTGAGAACGGTCTCCTCACCATAAGCCCTGCAGGAACAGGGTTTGAAAACTTATCTTACGACTCATTTCAAGAACAGCGTTGATTTATTACCCAAGACGTGGCACTAAGAACCCAGATTCCAGTAAAAAAAAATAAGAGCAATACCCTATGAAATTATTTAAAGCACAATCACAACTCTCATGGCTTTTGTTGAGAATGTAATAACTGTATGAATAAATTCAATACGTCACTATTGCAGTATGTAGTTTATTCGATCCTCTCAGATTTATTTATCTCAAATAGAAACATTTTAACTGCTATGAGAGCATTCAACATGCTTTGTGGAGATTGTCAGTGGTAAATTGCTTAGCTTTGCAAACTTCAAAATTAGAGTTTAAAATGCGCAATATTATGGAATGGTTTGTCAAAGCCAGCCTCTTTTGTTGTGTGGCTATCGCAATTCTTGTTACACTTGCAATCGTTTTATTAATGCTCATTGAGTCTATCCGATTTTTCAAGTTAATTCCCATCTCAGACTTTTTGTTTGGCTTACGTTGGGCGCCAGGGGCCCTCACAACCGAAGCACCTCTAGGCTATTTTGGAATAGTTCCATTATTTCTAGGGACTTTTTTAATTACTCTTATTGCAATGGGTATAGCTATTCCATTGGGCCTATTTTCAGCAATCTATTTATCTCAATATGCTAGTGGCCAGGTACGCACCATTGTCAAACCTATACTCGAAATCTTGGCAGGTATTCCAACAGTGGTCTATGGATTTTTTGCTGTCATTGCAGTTTCCCCTTTGCTTCATGATGTAGGAACATACCTGGGGTTGTCAATTTCCTCAGAGAGTGCTTTAGGTATAGGAATTGTAATGGGGATCATGATTACACCCTACATTGCTTCACTTTCTGATGATGTCTTAGCCTCTATTCCTGGCGCTATAAGAGATGGATCTTTGGCTTTAGGCGCAACTTTCTCAGAAAGCATCAAAAGAGCGATTCTACCTGCTGCATTTCCTGGAATTATGGCAGCAATCTTACTCGCAATCTCACGAGCAATTGGCGAAACCATGGTTGTGGTGATGGCAGCAGGTTACTCTGCAAGGCTTACCGCTAACCCTTTCGATGCAGTTACGACTGTAACAGTCCAAATTGTAAGCCTTTTAACTGGCGATCAAGCTTTTGATAATCCAAAGACATTAGCAGCCTTTGCACTGGGGTTAACCCTTTTCTTCATCACATTACTTTTAAACCTTATGGCCATTCGGATTGTTCGTCACTATCGAGAAAAGTATGACTGAGAAATCATCGCAACATCCTTCGAATTTCCTAACTTCCAAACAGCTCCATAAACGTCGTAAAGCTGAGCAAAGATTTAAAGCTTATGGTATTTCCACAATTATAATCGTGATATCTGTGCTTTTACTGTTATTGACAGGAATCATTTTTAAAGGCTATTCGGCATTCACCAAAACTGAAATTGCTTTGGAGATCTTCTACGATCCTAAAGTTTTTAAAGAAAGTATCCCAAAAGCAATCTTGAAAATGAGGGATACGGGGTCTTTAATCAGAAGAGCCTTACAAAAAGAATTTCCTGATATTAAAGACTCCGACGAAATTAGGAAAGCTCTGCAACTCATAAGTCCTAATGCTAGAATTTCTTTAATACGAAAGGTTGTTGAAGATCCCAGATTGATTGGCACTACACGCCTCACGTGGGTTTCGGCCTCAGATAATATCAACCTATTCATCAAAAAACCTCAACAGAGAAAACTTCCCGCTTATCAACGTCAACTTGATGATCAGAAAATTGCCTGGATTGACCAATTGAGAGAGAGAAAAAAGCTGCGTCAACGCTTTAATGTACAGTTTTTTACAAACGGTGATTCTCGAGAACCTGAGCAAGCGGGGATTTTAGGCGCTCTTATGGGATCATTTTATACAATGCTTGTCACTCTGCTGCTAGCATTTCCCATTGGTATTGGAGCTGCCATCTATCTTCAAGAATTTGCTGGGAAAAGTCGTCTCATTTCTTTACTTGAACTTAATATCAGTAACCTTGCTGCCGTCCCTTCAATCATATTTGGATTATTGGGACTCGCTGTTTTTCTTAACTTTATGGATTTTCCCAGATCTTCTGCTTTAGTGGGAGGGATGACTTTGTCATTGATGACAATGCCCATCATCATCCTTGCAGCACGCGCAGCCATACAAGCTGTTCCAAGCTCTATTCGTGAGGCTGCGGAAGGGTTAGGCGCTTCTCGAGTCCAGTTAGTTTTTCATCATATTGTCCCTCTCGCGATGCCCGGCATCCTCACGGGAACAATTTTAGGAATGGCACGCGCTCTTGGAGAGAGTGCTCCGCTTTTGATGATAGGCATGGTTGCGTTTGTCGTTGATATTCCTCATACACCTTTAGATCCTACAACCGTTCTGCCGGTACAAATTTTTAGTTGGCTTCGCAATCCAGAACAAGGATTTATTGAAAATACAGCAGCAGCTATTATGGTATTACTCTTGTTTTTAATTTTAATGAACCTCGCAGCTATTGTATTTCGTAAGCGTTTTGACCATAAATGGTAGGTACATCAAATTATGTCATTTAAGAGCAGAAAAATTAAATTTTCAATTTCCGATCTTAGCCTTTTCTATGGTGATAAGCAGGCTTTATTTGGTGTTGACTTAGATATCCTCGAACAGGAAGTCACAGCTCTAATCGGGCCATCGGGATGTGGTAAATCCAGTTTCTTACGTTGTTTGAATCGGATGAATGATAAAATTGATAATATTCAAATTAAAGGCCAAATTGCACTAGATGGAATGGATATATACGACCGATCGCTTGATATTGTCCGGCTACGCGCTAGGGTTGGAATGGTGTTTCAAAAACCCAATCCTTTTCCAAAATCTATATTTGACAATGTAGCCTATGGTCCACGTATTCATGGAATGGCAAATAATGCTAAGGACCTTGATGCGATCGTTCACAAGAGCTTGCAACGAGCCGGTTTATGGGATGAAGTCAAAGATCGGCTAGATAATCCGGGTACTGGTCTTTCAGGAGGACAACAACAGCGTCTTTGCATTGCCCGTGCAATTGCTGTAAATCCTGAAGTGATTTTAATGGATGAACCTTGCTCTGCACTTGATCCTATTGCGACTGCAAAAGTAGAAAAATTAATCGATGAATTGCGTGAAAAATTGACCATTGTAATAGTTACCCACAATCTACAACAAGCGGCACGTGTGTCACAAAAAGTAGCATTTTTTCATATGGGGAAAATTGTTGAAGCTGGAGATACTGCTGAAATCTTTACCAACCCTAAAGATGAACGTACGCAAGATTATCTTACCGGACGGTATGGCTAATACTCTAAACGTAGATTTAAGGAAAGGAAGCACAAATGAGCTCAAATCATATTGTAAAATCATATGATGAAGATCTAAATTACCTTAATCATCAGATTACTGATATGGGGCAGTTAGTTATTTCGCAATTAAAAGCTGCTATCCAAGCGGTGATGAGTCAAGACATTACAATTGCGACCGTAGTTATTGAGAAAGATCCCCTGGTTGATGCTTTTGAAAATGAAATTGATACTGTAGCCGTACGAACGATTGCCTTAAGGCAACCAGTAGCTGGAGATTTACGCAGTGTGATTGCAGCTTTGAAAATTTCAAGCCATCTTGAACGTATTGCTGATTATGCAGCCAATATTTCGAGGCGTGCAATCTCACTTTCAGAGGTTACAAAGTTTCCACCTATGAGTCCTGTACCGCGTATGGCTTTAGTTGCTGAAAGCATGATCAACGACGTTTTGAATGCTTATACTGCGCGCGATGATGATAAAGCCTTGGCGGTTTGGAAACGAGATGCAGAATTAGATGATATGTATGTAAGCTTTTTAAGAGAGCTTCTGACTTATATGATGGAAGACCCTCGTAATATCGGTCCTTGCACTCAGCTTTTATTTGTTGCTAAAAATATTGAGCGGATTGGAGACCATGCTACTAACATTGCTGAAATGGTTCACTATATGGTCTCAGGCTTACCATTTAAAGAGCCGAGACCAATCGGCAATAGAGATGCCTAAAAGTATAGATTCTTTTTTAGATCTTCATCCCTCTAAAGCTTTAAGGTCATTTCTAAACTTACTTCTGCCTTATTATACCTAGGAGAGGTATACCGTCTATTATTTCATTACCAAAGAGTTTATAAGGTTTTTTTATGTTATCTTTAAATTCCTCCCATATTTCACTTGCTGCAGCGAGCCTTGCCGTTTTCATTTGGGTTATCAGCATAGCCGTCATAAAAGGAGTTCTTTATGAACTTAATTTTTTCTTTTATTTATTTATACGATTTGGTTCTACTTCTCTTATTTTAGCACTTCCTCTTTATAAGGCGTTAAAAAAAAGAGTTAAACTTAAGAGATATTTTATAGTTTTATTTTTGTGTAGTGCAGCGCTACACGTTCCACTTCAAACTTTAGCAATTAAAGTCAGCTCTATTTCTTGGTACATCTCCTTTATGGCTTTTAGCCCTTTGTGTGTAACAATTTTCTCAGGGATTTTAAATAAGCATACTTTCTTTACACTCATTATTGGTATTATAGGTGTATTGTGTTTTACAAACCCGAGTGAACTTAACACTTTCCCTCATATCTACGAAATTGCAGCGCTGCTTGCTTCCCTTGGTACTTGGACGCTTTTGACAACTTTAATAAAAAAAATAAATTTTACTTACAGTGATTTAGAGATTGCATCTTTGGTTAGTTTTGGAGGATTCTTAGGGTCTTTTATTATTTTTACCTCACAAAGATTTCCCTTCCAAGCCCTTAATTTAACCTTATCTATCAAGCTCCTTTTTTTAATAATAGGCTCTCCAGTAGCATACTGGCTCTTCTCTTTTGGAATTAGGAGCAATCCTTTTATGGCCATCATGAGTCAATATATGGAGTTTATTTTTGGTATCTTGATAGGATTCTTTTGGTTTCAAGAAAGTCATCTAATAATTCAATGGATTGGATGTTTTTTTATTTTTGTCTCTTTAATTTTAACTCAAAATATCAAGAAATAATCTTGCCGCTTAGATAAAGCCATGCTAGGCGTAACTAAATTGTACCATATAATAGGAGAAGCCCTTAATGACTTCAGCAATTCTACCTGAACACCACATTATCCTTTTATTTATTTTAATAGGCTGCGCCTATTTAGGCCTATTATCTGAAAAAGTCCCTTATTTATCTCGAATTTCAGGGGTTTTTGTGACTATGTTTTTAGCCTCCCTATTATCAAATACACAGATTATCCCACATGAAGCCCCTATCTATGATATAGTCTGGCAATATTTTATCCTGCTTTCTATCCCTTTTATTCTTATGCGTGCTCATTTAAAAACGATCATTTCTCAAAGTGGTCCGACATTCACCGCATTTATTATAGGTGCCATAGGGACGATTATTGGATCTATTCTAGCATTCTTACTCATATCAATTGGGGAGGAGACTTGGAAAATTGTATCTATGTTTTGTGCCTCTTATATCGGAGGGAGTATCAACTATGTGGCCACTTCAAAAGTACTTGATCTTCAAAATCAAAATCTATTTTTTGCAGGAAATGCTGCAGATAATGTGGTAATGGCATGTTATTTTTCAATCTTAGGAATCATGAGTTCTCATCCTTTCTTCCTGCGCCTTTTCAAAAATAAAAATAAAATTTTCCCTACTCCTTCTCTTATTATGCCTGTAACTTCATCTCTTAGTTTGAAAGATTTACTACTCACTCTATTTATAAGCACTGGCATCTATAGCCTTTCCTTCTTAATAGGAAAGTTTATTAACGTGAAGGGTACAGAGATTCTTATCGTCACGCTTTTGGTTATTTTTCTAGTTAATAGTTATCCACGCTTTGTGAAAAAACTTATTCCCTATGAAATTATTGGGTTTATGCTCTTACACATTTTTTTTGCAGTTATTGGAGCAAGTGCAAACGTCGTACTTGCAATTCAAGTCGCTCCTAAAATTATTCTGATCGCCTTCGTTATTGTCTTTGTCCACCTCTTGTGGCTCATTTTTTGGGGACGCTGGCTAAAGATTGGACTGAGAGAGTTGATTATCGCCAGTAATGCTAATATTGGTGGGCCTGCAACCGCAGCTGCAATGGCAACATCCAAACAATGGCCAGATCTTGTTGTTCCTGGAATTTTATGCGGAACATTTGGATATGCAATTGCAACCTTTATTGGATCAATGCTTAAGTATGTTTTGGAGATTTTTTAGTAATGGCTTCCTTTCCCTCGACGCGCTTAAGACGTCTTCGTCAAAGTTCCGCTATTCGTGACTTGGTTAAAGAAACAAGACTTCATAAAAACCAATTGGTTTATCCTCTTTTTATAAAAGAAGGGATCTCCGAGCCTATTCCTATTGCATCAATGCCAGGTTATAAGCAGCTAAGTCTGAATTGCCTTAAAGAAGAAATAAAAGAAATTGAAGCTTTAGGAATTAAGAATATTATTCTTTTCGGCATCCCAGCTCTTAAAGATACACAAGGCTTATCGGCGTGTAGAGAAGATGGAATTGTCCAAAAAGCAATTCAACAAATCAAAATTCTTGCGCCTCATCTTTTGCTCATCGTAGATCTCTGTTTCTGCCAATATACTGATCATGGCCATTGTGGGATAATCAATCTTCATAACGGAAGCATAGACGTTGATAATGACTTAACCTTAGATATGCTAAAGATACAGGCTATTAGCTTGGCTAAAGCAGGCGCAGATGTTATAGCTCCAAGCGGAATGATGGATGGAATGGTTGCTGCTGTACGTGAAGCTCTTGACCAAGAAGGATACTACCATATTCCCATTATAAGTTACGGCGTTAAATATGCTTCAGCCCTCTATGGTCCTTTTCGCCAGGCAACAGAAGGAAAATACTTTGCTGGTAGCCGCAAATCCTACCAAATGGATTTATCAAATGGTCAGGAAGCACTTCGAGAAGCTGCTCTTGACATTGGAGAAGGGGCAGACATATTAATGGTCAAGCCCGGGCATACCTATCTTGATATCTTATACCGAATTAAACAAGCTTTCCCATCCATTCCTTTGGCCGTTTATCATACCAGTGGAGAATATAGTATGATCAAAGCAGCTGCTGAAAAGGGTTGGATTGATGAAAAGCAAGTAATTTTAGAAGTTATGTCTTCTTTTCAGCGCGCAGGAGCAAATATCATTATAACATATTTTGCCAAAAACGTAGCTCAATGGCTAAAAGAAGATAATTAATTTTCTTGAATTTTTCAGAATACGGTTTCCAATTCTACTCCTTAAACTGTCGACACTAAAGATTAAAAATGTTAGTAAAGTCACAGATTTTGAGTCGAGTCATACTTTATTACAATTAAGAGTCTTTGATGCAAAACCAATCACAATTATTCTTAGGAATTATCCTGATGCTTTTTATACTCCATCAAAGTTTGGCTTCTTCAGCCCCTACTCCTAATCCTCAAATAAATACAAAAGTTGCAACCACTCCTTTGCGCCAAAAAATTGGGCAGATGATTATGATTGGTATACATGGGACTCAAAAGCAAGATGCCGAAGTCAAACTGGCTCTATCTCAGGTTGAGCAGGGAGATGTCGGAGGAGTCTTATTTTTTGCCTATAATATTAAAAGTCCTCAACAAATCAAAAGGCTAACGGAGGCATTTTCTGTTGTAAACTCCCCTGAACCTTTATTGATTGCCATTGATCAGGAAGGTGGAAAAGTCCAAAGGCTTAAAAGGCTGAATGGCTTTACTGATTATGTTTCCGCTTATCAAGCGGCTCAAACAAAATCCATCTGTGAGGTAAAAGTTTATTACCAAGCTCTAGCCCAAGAACTTAAAAATGCTGGATTTAATTTAAATTTTGCGCCTGTGGTTGATCTCCATGGATCTCCTCATGAGCCTCACTCTAAAGCAGCCTGCCCAGTGGTTGGTGGTCTTGAACGTAGTTTTGGAAAGGAACCGCAAACCGTTGTTGCTTATGCGAAGGCCTTTATAGAAGCTCATCATGCCGTCGGCCTTTTAACTAGCCTAAAACATTATCCCGGTCATGGTCTTGCACAAAATGATAGCCACAAAGGCTTGGTAGATATTACAGCAAGCTATGATTCTCTGGAGCGCCAACCTTTCCGCCAACTAATTGCACAAGGAGTGGTTGATATGATTATGACTGCGCATTTGGTGCATCGCAAAGTTGATGCTAACTATCCCAGTACGTTGTCACAAAATTTTATCGGCCCATGGCTAAGAAATGAAGACGGTTTTCAAGGGGTGGTGGTTACAGATGACCTAAACATGGGGGCCATCCAACAACATTACCAATTAAAAGAAATCGTACTACGAGCCATTATGGCAGGAAACGACATCCTGGTATTTTCAAATAATGCACTTGCTGCTCAAGGGGTGAAAGGCTTTAAGGCTGATGCAACTATCGCCAGAAAGGTTATTCAAATCGTTGAACAAGCTGTTACTGAAGGCCAGCTATCTGAAGAGCGGATTAATGCTTCTTTCATCAGAATCTTAAGTCTAAAAAAACGGTTGCAGTAATCACTCGTGACAAAATTGACTGGAATATACTTTGACATTGCATGATCTTTATCTCAATCACTGTGACAAAAATAAGTATCTCACAGATCCAAATCAAGAAAAAATTATTGAAGCGCTTCAAGAGTTACCACAATCATTTGTCCACAGAAAAAACTTTCTTCATACCGCACAAGAAGCACTTCAATTCTTATGGGGTCAAAAAAAACCTCTCCATATTCAAGGATTTTATATCCATGGTCAAGTGGGCCGCGGTAAAACAATGCTCATGGATTTGTTTTTCCAAAATGTCACACAAATTCGTAAAAAGCGTATGCATTTTTATGCTTTTATGCAAGAGGTCCATCAACGCATAAGAGTACTGAATGCCAGCCAATCTACAGATCAACCCGTCTTTCTAATGGCAAAAGAATTTGCGTTGCATTGTCAGCTGTTATGCCTTGATGAATTTCAAGTTAATGATATTGCAGATGCCATGATACTTGGACGGCTTTTTAAAGCTCTTTTTCAAGTAGGGGTCATAATTGTAATAACTGCAAACCAGCCTCCCCAAAATTTGTATTTAGGAGGACTCCACCGCGAACGCTTTTTACCATTCATAGAGCTTTTAATGGAACGACTACAGATCATTGAGTTAGAAGGTGAAATTGACTACAGGCGGGAGCTTCTGGCCCAATACCCAGGCTACTATTCACCCCTTACCCCCAAAACCGATGAAAGTTTACATAAATTGTTTCTTTTGCTAACAAACGGAACTAAGAGTTCTCCTTTTTATTTAGAGATTCACAAGCGTCACTGGCTTATTCCTAAGGCAGCTAATAGTGTTGGATGGGTACAGTTTAAAAATGTTTGTAAAGAGGCTCATGGAGCCGACGATTACCTGGCTCTGAGTGAGGCATTTAAGATCATCTTTATTACGGACATTCCTCAGCTCACTCTAGATGATGTTAATGAAACAAAACGTTTTATAACTTTGATTGATATTCTTTATGACCAAAGAATTCATACAATTGTTAGTGCTGCAGCGCCGGCCGATCAACTTTATCTCAAAGGCCCTTACCTTAGTGTTTTTGAGCGTACGACTTCAAGACTTATTGAGATGACCAGCAGGTCAAACTAAACTATACTTCTTTTTACCACGACAATTGAAGGGAGGTAAACTTTCAACCTCCCCTCTTTGAGCGATACCCTTTTTTATTCTAAGGGGTAAAATTTAATATACTTACAATCTTCATACATTTTTAAATTAAACTGTTAAAACAAACTTTCTTCTGTATGTCTTGTGTTTTACTAGAAAAGAAAGGAGAGTGCATATTCAAAGAGCGTAAGTAACTTCTTTCAGATGCATCTTCGGGACACCTTAAAGGTGAGGCTTCTAGTTGCTGTGTGCATATACCCACCACTATTCCTGTTACAATAATTTTAAACATTCCTTAATTTCCTCATTAAATAAAAAGTTAAACAACTACTTCTTGCAAGCGCAGGAAGCCCGATAGAAGATATCGATTTCCTTTATATACATTATTTCCCTAACAAAAAAACATAAAATATCCTTATTGGCAATATAAGGTATTACTAAAGCAAAGTATTTCAATACAGAAAAGAAGTGGCCTTAAAATAAAGTCTTGAAAGACTTAACTGCTAGATGACTTGAGGACCTCATCAAGATAGTCTGCAAGGGCAGTAACACGTTTTGAAGTTTTTAAATGTTCAGGATAAATATAAAATATTTCGACGAGAGGTCCTTCACAATCAGGTAGAACCTCAACCAGATCTACCCCCTCTAATTCAGGATGCTTTGTCCCGAGTTCAACAATTCCTAACCCCAATTTCGCCGCTTTAAGAAGCCCTTGAGAGGAATTAATTTGTAAAAAAGGTTGACGCGGGTTTTCGGATTGAATTCCCAAACGTAAAATCCAATTCACGTTGCCATAGGGATGTAAAGTATCACCCCCAAAACTAATAAGACGATGATGATCAAGATCTTGAGGAGTTTTAGGGGTTCCATACTTTTCTAAATAATCCCGGCTTGCAAACAAACCAATACGAAAAGAAGTTAAAGGTTTTTGAACAAGGTCAGGCTGGTGGGGAATATAAGGTCTGATCATAACATCAGCTTCATAAAGGTTTGTCCGTTCATCATCACCGAAAATAGTAAGCTGAATGTCAGGATATTTTTCAGAAAAACCAGGTATATAATTAATTAACCAAGAATAAGCGATGCTATGAGTAGTTAAAACTTTGAGAAGACCACGCGGTTCAGTATCACCACCATGTAAAAAACGTGTCATCTCCTCTGCTTCAAGGAACATCTTATGAGCAAACCTATATAGGACTTCACCCTGCCGTGTTAATTCAATGCCACGAGGCTTGCGGTGAAACAATTTTGTATTGAGTGTTTTTGCAAGGATGCCAATGCTGCGACTCAAGGCAGGTTGACTTAAATCAAGAATAGTAGCGGCTTTGGTAAAACTACCAATTCTTGCCACATGATAGAACAACTTCAGTTTGTCCCAATCCATTTAACAACTCCCTAAGTAATTTGTTATTAATATCATATAAATAAAAATTATTCCAGAGATAGTCAAAAGAACTAGACATAAAATAGCATTTTAAGATGCTTCATAACGAAATTCTCGTTTCCTTTCTGTCAGGCTTTAGCGCTTCATCATCTGAACTGGACTCAAATCCTTGCCTTAAAAGCTCTTCTTTAAAGAAATGCTTTAAATATGTTCCAACAAAGTGTAGATTTTTAAAAAGAAAAAATTAGAAACATACTAATTTTAAATCATCAGCGCTTAATACGTTATTAAAGGACACGATTGTTCCCAATGGATGGTTTTGAACTTAATAAAATTGTCGCATCTATATTACTAACACTTGTGATTGGAATGGCTTCAAGCCTCATCTCTGATGCCTTAGTTACACCAAAGCCTCTCCTTCATAATGTTTATATTGTACCAGGAGTTAAAAAAAATGAACTTTTGTCGGCCTCTACGTTAGAAAATGATCCCCCTCCTATTGAGCCACTACTTGCTACAGCAAATGTTGAAAATGGTGCTAAAATTGCAAAGAAATGCGTGCAATGTCATAGCTTGGAAAAGGGAGGCGCTAATCGTATTGGACCTAACTTATGGGGAATCATTAAGAATAAAATGGCCCATGCTATAGGATTTCCGTACTCAAAAGGGCTTGAGGCTAAAAAAGATACCTGGACCTTTGAAAATTTAAATCATTTTATTTATAAACCTCGCGGTTTTATCGCCGGAACAAAAATGTCCTTTGCTGGTTTGGGAAAGGCTCAAGATCGTGCTGATTTAATTGCCTATCTTAATACCTTAAGTGATGTTCCTCAGCCCTTGCCATCCTCAACTCAAGAGAGTAAAAAAAACTCAAAGAAAGATATTCATTCAAAAAGTGAGAATATTAATCAACCATGAGAAAAATACTTGTAAGCTACATCGCAAAAACTCTATACGTGAGTTTCATCTCATGGATGGGCTTCATGTCCATTGCTCTCGCAACCTTTGAAAAACCTTATCCATCTCATGGAATAGATCTTTATAATCAACTTAAATATGCCGAAGATTTTAAAAATTTTGATTACGTAAATCCTAATGCTCCTAAAGGGGGGGAACTGATTCTTGCAGCTATTGGTGGATTTGATAGTCTTAATCCCTTTGTGATTAAAGGAGTACCCGCCGCAGGAATGACCTATATTTACGCCTCTTATTTTTATGCCACTCTATTAGCTCACTCCTCTGATGAACCTCTTGCTGCTTATGGATATATTGCAGAAAAGATAGAACTTGCTCCCGATCGTTCGTGGATCATTTTTACTCTTCGTAAGAACGCTACGTTCCATGATGGCACATCCATTACTCCTGAGGATGTAATCTTTACTTTTAATACACTTAAAGAAAAAGGAAATCCGTTTTTTAAAGCGTATTACCGTGAAATCATCAATGTTGAACAAGTCGGCAAGAATCAAGTCAAATTTAGCCTCTTATCAGGAAAGAATCTAGAACTGCCAGTAATTGTTGGTGATATGCCTATTCTTTCAAAAAATTATTACACAAAGCATAATTTCGAAGATGCTGGCCTTGTTCTTCCCTTAGGAAGTGGTCCTTATAAAATCGAAGCCATTGATGCCGGCAAATCGATTACCTATAAGCGTATAGAAAACTGGTGGGGTGAGAACTTACCCGTTAATAAAGGTCACTATAATTTTAATAAAATTAAATACCTCTACTTCCGTGATGGCACAGTTGCATTTGAAGCCTTTAAATCCGGTGCTTATGATTTTAGGATCGAGAACGAATCAAAGAATTGGGCTAAAGGATATGATTTACCTGCGGTTAAACAAGGAAAATTGATTAAAAAGACTATTCCACACCACATGATTCAAGGCATGCAAGCCTTGATTTTTAATACACGTCGGGACTTATTTAAAAATTCAGAGGTGCGTCAAGCTTTAAGCTTGCTGTTTGACTTTGAGTGGATGAATAAGAATCTTTTTTATGGTTTTTATAAACGTACAAATAGCTATTTTGAAAACTCAGAACTTGCTGGTCATGGTTTGCCTGAACAGGATGAGCTTAAAATCTTAGAAGCCTACCGCTCACAATTACCAAATGAGGTTTTTACGACTGCTTTCCAGATGCCTATCCTTGATGGGACAAGTAATATTCGCCCACAAATAAGGAAGGCACAAGACCTTCTCAAACAAGCAGGATGGGTCATGCAAAGCCAAAAACTGATTCACACAAAAACCAATCAGCCCTTTACCTTTGAAATTCTTACCGATCAGCCAGTTTACATAAGAATCTTGCAGGGATTTGTGAATAATCTTAAACGAGTAGGTATTGAAGCCAACATTCGCTTGGTTGATGCCGCGCAATATGAATCACGTACGGCGAATTTCGATTTTGATATGATTGTACAAAAAATTGGTCAATCCCCCTCTCCTGGCAATGAACAAGTCGAATTTTGGTCTTCAAAAACTGCCAATATTAAAGGCAGCTTTAATTATGCAGGTATCAAAAACCCGGTGATTGATAGACTTATCGAACAGGTTGTAAAAGCAAGTTCACGCAAACTTTTAATTGCAGCTACTCGCGCTCTTGATCGGGTTTTACTATGGAATTACTATGTAATCCCTATGTGGCATAACAACACTTATTGGGTTGCATATTGGAACAAATTTGGTCAACCTAAGGTTATTCCTGCCTATAATTTTCCTTTAGATACTTGGTGGGTCGATTCAAAACTTGAGGAAAAATTAATTGGTTATAAAATACATGAAAAATAAGGTTTAAGTTTCATATGCTAACGTATTTTTTAAAGCGATTGGCATTGATTATACCCACGTTATTTGGGATTATTTTAATTAATTTTATCATCGTACAAGCAGCACCAGGTGGCCCTGTTGAGCAGATGATTGCCAAAATCCGCGGCACAGCCGTTGATGCTACAGCCCGCATTGGGGGAGGATTTGGTGATATGTCAGGCGGGCCTTTTAATGACATGGCGGCTCATCAAGGTATGGAGAGTAAATATCGGGGTGCACGAGGGCTCGACCCAGAATTTATCAGCAAAATTGAAAAAATGTACGGCTTTGATAGACCAGCCTATGAACGCTTTATCATTCTGGTGAAGGGGTATTTGCGGTTTGATTTAGGAGATAGTTATTTTAAAGATCAATCGGTTGTCAGTTTAATTCTGAGTAAGATGCCTGTTTCGATTTCATTAGGTCTATGGACCACACTCTTTATTTACCTGATCTCTATTCCTTTGGGAATTGCCAAAGCAAAACGAGACGGTACAGCCTTTGATACCTGGAGTAGCGCTATTATTGTAGTGGGATATGCAATCCCCGGTTTTCTTTTTGCTATCTTTTTGATCGTATTTTTTGCAGGCGGAAACTTTTGGCATTTTTTTCCTTTGCGCGGTCTCATATCAGAAGGTTGGGAAAATTTCTCTATTGTTGAGAAAGTGCGGGATTATTTTTGGCATATTACTTTACCTGTACTCTCACTAGTAATCGGTGGATTTGCAAGTTTGACGCTTTTAACCAAGAATTCATTCGTTGAGGAGATTAATAAACAATATGTGCTTACCGCTCGAGCAAAAGGTTTAACTGAACAACGAGTTTTATATGGCCATATCTTCCGTAATGCGATGTTAATTGTCATTGGAGGGTTACCCGCAGCTTTTGCGCATATACTCTTTACAGGCGCGTTACTTGTCGAGGTTATTTTTTCTCTCGATGGGCTCGGTTTATTAGGCTTTGAGGCTGCTATAAGCCGGGACTATCCTGTCATGTTTGGGACGCTTTATATCTTTACCCTAATTAATTTGGTCGTATACTTACTGGGAGACCTTACCTACCGCTTAGTTGACCCGCGGATTGATTTTGCAAAGCGACAAGGTTAAACATGCTTAGCAATTTGTGCTCCAAAATCAGCCCTCTCACACAACGGCGTATTCAACATTTCAAGGCGAACCGGCGTGGGTTTTGGTCCCTATGGATCTTTTCGGTTATTTTTATTTTCACGCTTTTTGCTGAATTCATTGCTAATGATAAGCCTTTAATGGTATCCTTCGATGATGAGCTTTATTATCCAGTTTTCAAGTCTTATTCTGAAACCACTTTTGGGGGAGAATTTGAAGCTGAAGCCAATTATAAAGATCCTTATGTGAGTGAGCTCATCCAAAAAAAAGGCTGGATGTTATGGCCCCCCCTTCGATACAGTTATAATACCATCAATTATAACCTACATCAGCCGGCTCCCTCATCCCCATCTCGCGAGAACTTACTAGGCACTGATGACCAAGGCCGTGATGTTCTTGCACGCCTTATCTATGGCTTTAGGCTTTCAGTGTTATTTGGTCTTACATTGACATTATTTAGTTCTATAATTGGTGTTGTAGCAGGAGCAGTCCAAGGTTATTTTGGAGGAGTGATTGATATTACCTTTCAACGTGTTATTGAAATCTGGTCTGGTCTCCCTGTCTTGTTTCTCCTTATTATCCTTGGTAGCCTTGTTGAACCAAATTTCTGGTGGCTCATTAGTTTAATGCTTTTGTTTAGTTGGATGTCACTTGTAAACGTTGTACGTGCTGAATTTTTACGTGCTCGTAACTTTGATTATGTCAAAGCTGCAAGAGCGCTTGGACTCCCCACACCTCTCATTATGTTTCGCCATGTTCTACCAAATGCAATGGTAGCAACGTTAACCTACATTCCTTTTATTTTAAATGGTTCAATAACAACGCTCACTTCGCTTGATTTCCTAGGTTTTGGTCTTCCCCCTGGCTCTCCTTCATTAGGCGAAATGCTTGCTCAAGGAAAAAATAATCTCTACGCTCCCTGGCTCAGTCTAACCTCATTTACGGTTGTGGCGTTTCTTTTGACATTATTGGTCTTTATTGGCGAAGCTATACGGGATGCTTTTGATCCTCGGAAAACAAATTGATGATCCAACAATCTCCTGAACGAATATTACTTGAAGTTAAGAATCTTTCGGTTTCTTTTGGGCATGACAAGAAGGAATTTAAAGCAGTTGATCAAATCTCTTTTAAGATTAAACACGGCGAAACCCTGGCTCTTGTTGGGGAGAGTGGTTCAGGCAAGACTATTTCAGCACTTTCAATCTTAAGACTTTTGCCTTATCCACTTGCTTATCATCCCAGTGGCCAAATCCTACTCGATGGTGAAGATCTTCTTAAAGCGCCGCAAGATCACCTTCATACGATACGAGGGGGAAGAGTGGGTATGATTTTTCAAGAGCCTATGACCTCTTTAAATCCTCTTCATACGATTGAAAATCAAATTGGAGAATCGCTAAAACTTCATACGTCATTAACTTCAGAACAAATTAAATTGCGACTCCTTGAACTCTTAGATTTAGTAGGTTTTTCGGAGGGTACTTCTCGTCTTCAAGCCTATCCCCATGAACTATCAGGTGGGCAACGCCAACGGGTCATGATGGCTATGGCACTTTCAGCCAATCCTGCTCTTTTAATTGCTGATGAACCCACGACAGCCCTCGATGTAACAACTCAGGCTCATATTTTAGAGCTTTTAAAAAATATTCAGACCAAACTGGGAATGGCAATTTTATTTATTACTCACGACCTTGGAATTGTACGTAAATTTGCTCATCGGGTTGCCATTATGCAGAAGGGACAACTTGTAGAGAGTGGGAAAGTTGCAGAAGTTTTTTCAAATCCCAAACAGCTATATACCCGCCATCTTTTGGCCGCTGAACCTAAAGGTCGCGCTGTCCCGCTTACGCCAGATGCGCCCATAATTTTGAAAGCCAGCAATTTAGAAGTATTTTTTCCTTTAAAATCTGGTTTTTTGCAGAAGAGGAAGTCAGTCTTACATGCTGTTAAAGATGTATCGCTAACACTTTCAGCCGGCCAGACATTAGGCATTGTTGGCGAGAGTGGTTCGGGAAAAACAACTCTTGCGATGGCTATACTGCGACTTCAAGACTCAACCGGCCTGATAGAACTTAAAGGCCAAGAACTTCAAGCACTTTCAAACCGTAAATTAAGGCCCCACCGCCGCCATATGCAAATTGTCTTTCAAGACCCTTATGGATCTTTGAGCCCCCGCATGACGATCTCAGAGATTATCGGTGAAGGTCTTAAAATTCATCACTTAGCTAAGGATACTCAGCATCAAAGTGAATTGGTCAAACAGGCGCTGTACAATGTAGGTTTAGAGCCAGAGATGATGTACCGCTATCCCCATGAATTTTCAGGCGGACAACGTCAGCGCATTGCGCTTGCACGTGCATTAGTCTTAAAACCCTCACTCTTAGTTCTTGATGAGCCGACCTCTGCGCTGGACCGCGCAGTCCAAGTTGACATGATCGATATCCTTCGTAAACTCCAACACCAAAACCAATTGGCTTATTTATTTATTAGTCATGACCTTAAAGTCGTTCGAGCCATCAGCCATCAAATTCTTGTCATGTATAAAGGTCAAGTAGTGGAAAGGGGAACCACTGAACAAATTTTCGAATCCCCTCAACACCCTTATACACAATCCCTCATTGCAGCTGCATTTGATCTCAAAACAACTGACTACATTTTAGAGGATAAACCTATTTCTCAATAAGCTGTCCACCTTTTACCTGGCCCTTAACTTTAGAACCGCGTGTTAAAAAAACTTTACCATTACCCTCTTCAAATGTAATATTTCCGGAAATAATCGAGTTTTTAAGAATAACGATTTGCCCCTTTTTATCTTCCGCATTACGACTTGTTCGCAGCTCAAGGTTTGTCGCATCAGAACCTTCAAAGGTAATTTTACGGGCGGCAATTGAAATCGGTCCTTTAAAATGTGAATCTCGTGCCTTCAAAGGGCCATTAATTTCAATTTTACCAGTGACAGTCACCTTTTGAACCTTAACAGGCCCATTGAGCACTGCCTCATTAATAAAACTGCCTTTTAAATTACAGGGACCATTCACCACTAAGTTTTTAAACCTTGCATCTTCGGCATTCATCGGGCCAGAAATTTGCGCTGTTTCTGTCACTGTTGTTCCTTCAAAAACAGCAGGCCCATAAACTTGGACTTTAGATATGTTTTTTTTCTCATAACGCGCAAAGCCAAAATTTTGAACCGATGCCTGATTTGAGATATCACTACTATTGAGGGACGAAGTATCCGAGCTATTTTCAGCTATAGCTGAAACAATCGTAATGTTTGTTGCTAAAAATGTGAGGACAATAATTTTTTTCATAGAGATTCTCCTGGCTGTTAATAAATTTTCAACTACATATTTATGTCAAATTGGCATTTAGTCAAGCTAAATATATGAAAAATTATCAAAAGAGTATTTTAAAGTAAGTTTGAGAGTATATGAGAGCCTACTGCAATCTAAAGCATTATCCAAAAATGGCTCTAAAGTGTAGATTAAAGAAGGGAGGGGTATGCTTTTTGCACATTGGATTGATGCTGCAAAAATTACACATACCCCTCAAAGAGTATCTTTATAGGTTACTCTACTTGGGTTTCTGTTACTGAAGAGTGATCTAAAGTATTTGCTCCTGGGTTAGAATCCATAGATTGATCTGAAACATTTTTTCCAGAGTTAGAATCCTTACTAGGATTAGTGTTAAAGATCTTGAAGGTAAACGTAAGATTTATGATGTCACTCCCAGAATTCTTAACATCGCACTTATAATAAGTGTAGTTATGTTTCTCGTTACTAGATTTAAGGGCCTCTGTATTTTCAGTAATCATGAAAACATAATTCTGAAGAAACTGTTCCTCTCCATTTGCCGAGTATCTAAGACGTAGAAGTTTAGACTTTTCAGGCTGGTCAATATCAATTTGAAATTTTTCTTGGCCTGCTGCAGTTTTAAATTGAACCTGTTTTGTTCCTTTTAGCAAAGCTTTAAGAAGGATTTCTTTATTTGAGGCCTCATTCAGGTCTAGAGCAGATGCATAACCCAAAGTTGTTAGAGAGGGGGTTAGTATCATCATAGATAAAATTAATAAACTGCGTTTTAATAAAGCTGTCATTTTAAATTCTCTCGTTCAATATTGTAATGGTTATAATTTTGAGATTCCATCCGGAAAATTACATTTACTTATCGCTAAATAAATAGTTTTTTCTTAGATGTTTATTTAACAATCATACACCCTTATTTTTATACCCGTCAAGAATAGCTTTACTAGAAAATATCGTTTAAGGCAGCGTATTGTAAGATTTCTTTATTTTTGCATCCCATGCTAGAATATTTTTATGACTGAAATATTCCCTTCTTCCTTATACTCCTCATCCTTTAAGTTGGAGTCTACTTTTGCACCTGCAGGCGACCAACCCCAAGCTATCCAAAAGCTACTTGAGGGCATCCAACAGGGTGAGCGCAATCAGGTTCTTTTAGGGGTCACAGGGTCAGGAAAAACATTTACGATGGCTCATGTAATCCAAGAGCTTAATCGACCTACCCTTATTATGGCTCCAAATAAGACTCTAGCAGCTCAGCTGTATATGGAAATGAAAGAGCTGTTTCCTCATAATGCTGTCGAGTATTTTGTATCATATTATGATTACTACCAGCCGGAAGCTTATATTCCTCGAAGTGATACTTATATTGAAAAAGAAGCAACCATCAATGAAGAAATTGATCGTATGCGGCATTCAGCCACCCGCGCTCTGCTTGAGCGGCAAGATGTAATAATTGTTGCCAGCGTATCTTGTATTTACGGTATTGGGTCAGTTGAAAGTTATAGTCGGATGGTTGTTAAGGTTGAAGCAGGAAAGACTATCGATCAATCCACTCTCTTGAAACAATTAATTGCTCTTCAATATAAACGTAATGACATAAATTTTATCCGCGGCACTTTCCGGGTACGGGGCGATACACTTGAAATTTTTCCTGCCCATTATGAAAATCGAGCTTGGCGGCTTTCATTTTTTGGTGATGAACTGGAGAGCATTCACGAAGTTGATCCTTTAACTAACGAAAAAATAGCTCTCCTTGAGAATATCACTATCTTTGCCAATAGCCATTATGTCACTCCTGGTCCTACAATGCAGCAAGCAATCAAACAAATTAAAATAGATCTTAAAGACAGGTTAGAAGAGCTAAATAACACAAATCAGCTTGTCGAAGCCCAGCGACTTCAGCAACGCACAACCTTTGATTTAGAAATGATGCAAACCATGGGAATGTGCCCTGGAA
>JACVCA010000273.1 GCA_016742295.1 Alphaproteobacteria bacterium
TTATCTCTTTGAATTCCTCCAAACGGGTTATTCAGTAAAGCTTTTTGCTCTGGTTGGACCTCGCCATATTTGTTCAATTCACTTTGATACCCAAGTATTACATCGGCCCGCTTGTCAGCATCCTCTTCGGTTTCAATATTCTTGTCACCAGAATCATAATATTTGTGATATAATGCATCTGCTTGCGGTGCTTCCCCGCCTGTTATGAGAGCTAATGCTAATGCTTGGGCAGCGTTGCTTGAATCAACAACCAGTTTAAATTCTTTTTCAATATTACGTATCGGAAATTTCGGCGGGAATTTGTTGTAAAAATCATGCATAACCTTCTTTACTAAAGGGGCTTTGAGGGATTTTGTACTATTTTCTATCGAGATTTCTTCTGAAGGGGAATGGGCATAAGAAGGTGCAAATAACAAAGCTATAAGGGGGGTAATACCAAAAAAACATTGAAGCATTTTTATCATTGAGGTCTCCTCTCTTGATATTATTTAAATTAATAGGCCTTATCTGTCCCGCTGTCAATATAAACTTGCATGTTTTGAAGATTTCGTATTTAATGAGCTGAAAGCAATCCTAGGACATTAGGAGTATGGGGATGAAAAGAAAAACTATATTTTTGGGAGTTATACTTTCTTTCTTTGTTAATAAATCAGTCCTTTCTTCTTGTGAGATTGAAGATAGACGAGAGCGAACAAATAAACTTCTCAGTAGATTTTCTCAAGGTAAGCACCCTCAGGATGAAGAGACGCCAGGAAGCGTTCGCATCATAGGCTCTACCCCAAGAACAACCAATACAGATTCTGTGCTTGTCATGCGCTACATAGAGTATAATGATTTACTTCGGCTCTTGAAACAAGAGAAGATTGAAATTCAAGGAAGACAAGTTGTGCTTATGTCAACTGACGAAGCAGAGATCAAAAAAATCAACGATTTTCTTCGAAAAAACCCTACTACGAAAGCTATCGTGACTAATGATAATACTGATTATAAAAAGGCCGGCTTTGGAGCGAAGCGCAAGCTGCCATCAAGTGCTACTTATAAACTCATTTCCCAACAGAAAATAATACCAGATTATCACATTAAAATTAGATTTAATTAGATCTAAATTAATGGGGTACCAAGCCCTCAAATAAATTAAATTAGATACTAAATTGTTTGGGCTTTTATACTATACTAAGATGTAGTCAAGTAATCAAAAAGACCGGTCTATTGATCAATAGACCGGTCTGATTGAGAATCAGTAGGCTAAAGCCTTACTAGACAGTTTTGATAAACCTTCTAGTTATCCTTTAAGGTACCTTTCTTAGAAGAGGTCCTTTTTCTAGGAGAACGTTTCCCTTTTTCTTTTCCTTTCTCTTGCTTTATTTCTTCTTTCTTTTCATTGTTTTCTGTTGTTTCCCTCACTCTTTCAACCACTGATAGGCTTCCTAAAGCTGGGTCTTCTCTTATAAGGTCATAAAGCTGTTTAGTTTTGGTAAAAGCAATATAAACGATTTTATCATCTAAAACCGGACTATCATCTTTTTTATAGTGAATCACATACCCTGCTATACATGCTTGATCAATTTCAACATTTGCTAATGTCTGAGTCTCATATCTATCTTTTATTAGGTAATCTCTAAATTTTCCATAAAGTTTAGGGGGTGTTTCGCCTGAAAGAAGATCTTTAAGCTCGAATTCATAGGCTGTTTTAGGGGCAACGTAAATAATATCAGTACTCTTGCCTTCATCAGTTTTTATTTTGAGTTTTGCTCTTGCTACCTTACCCCCAGATTGGGTGTCTAATACCGCCATATCGGATTTACGAGGGAGGAATATCTTTTTTAACTGGTCATGCGTAAGCTTCTTAGGATTACAAGGAAGGGGTTTTGAAGAGCTTCCAACAGCTGGAGCTTTATTATCTCTCGCTGCTGTTCTTAATAAATTAATACGTGGTTTTTCTGACTCATCATCTGCAGGCTTACTTGAAAAAGCTATGTCAGCTGTACCAATCCTTAAGAG
>JACVCA010000274.1 GCA_016742295.1 Alphaproteobacteria bacterium
GGGTAGTATTATTGCAGATCTCAGCGTGGGGTGTAGACTGTCCAGTTCCTCTCTGATCAAATAAAATAATGCGGTAAGCTTGTGGATCAAAAAGTCGCCGGTGATGAGAAGAGGTAGGAGAACCTGGGCCTCCGTGGAGGAACACAACTGGAATACCTTGAGGATTGCCAGATTCTTCCCAATAAAGAGTGTGAAGATCATCAACAGGCAATTTACCTAAACGGTTAGGACCTAAAGGGGGATACACCAAAGACTCGAACATAGCTAAACTAACCTTTATCTTTCATAATCCGGCCTTGATCACGCTTCCAATCACGTTCTTTCTCTGCTGCACGCTTATCAGCCTTTCGTTTTCCTTGGGCTAACCCTAGCTCAAGCTTTACTATACCGCGTTCATTAAAATACAGCGCAATTGGTACAAGCGTTGTGCCCTTACGTCGAACCCCATCCAATAACCGATCCCTTTCCTTACGTTTTACGAGAAGTTTACGGGCACGTTTAGGTTGATGATTAAAATACGATGCTTGGGTGTACTCTTGAATATAAGAGTTTATCAAATAAAGCTCACCTTCTTTTTCACCTGCGTAGGCTTCGTTTACACTACCATGACCTTGACGTAAAGATTTGACTTCGCTTCCAAAAAGCATAATGCCGACTTCAAGGGTATCTTTAATGATATAATCAAAGCGTGCCCGGCGGTTTTGGGTAATGTACTTTTTGTTACTTTTTGCTTTGGCCATTGTTTATTGTATCCTTTGTTCAAAAGACTCAAATAGGCCTGAAGTTTGCATAGCTCTTTTAATATTTTCTGAAGTTGCAGCTGAAATAGGAACTAAGGGGGGCCTTAAGTCGGCTGAACATAACTCGAGTAGACTTGCTGCATATTTGATCGGCCCTGGATTTGTCTCGATGAACAAGGCGTCACATAAAGGGTACAATTGATCACGGATGCGCCCAACAGTTGTGAGGTCATGCAGTTGCCAAGCTTCATAAAGCTCGGCACAAGCTTTGGGAGCAATATTTGCAATGACAGATATTGTACCATGCCCACCATTTGCAAGAAAGGCAACAGTCGCTGTATCATCGCCGGCAAGCTGGCAGAATTTAGGTCCCAAATCATAGCGTGTTTTAAGAGGCCGGGCCCAATCACCGCTTGAGTCTTTGATGGCTACAATACGTGGCAAATGTGCAAGTTTGATAACTGTCTCATGTTTCAGCTCAATGCTTGTTCGGCCTGGATTATTATAAAGGATAATTGGAATTTCAACAGCATCATGTACAGCTTTATAATGTTGATAAAGTCCTTCTTGCGAGGGCTTAATGTAGGGTGGTGTAACAATTAATACAGCGTCAGCACCTGCAATTTTGGCTTGCTGAGTTAGAGAAATTGTTTCTTCTGTTGTAATGGCACCTGTACCAGGAATAACAGGCACATTTCCCGAGGCTGCTTGTACACAAGTTTCAATAACTCGCATGCGTTCTTCAGGGGTTAACATGAAAGCTTCGCCTGTTGTACCACACGGAACAATTCCCCGTGTGCCTTGTTGAATATGCCATTCGACCAAAGACTCAATAGTGGAATAATCTATTGCCCCTTGGCGAAAAGGGGTAATTAGTGCTACGAGAGACCCAATGAACATCTGTACTTCCTTTATTGAGAAAAGTTTCTAAAAGATATAACTTGCCCTGAATGAATCGGCAAGAGAAGGGTTAATTCTGAATGATAAAAAAAATTGTTGTTTTTTCTTTTATTTTCTTATGGGGGTTTGGGGTTGGATTGAAGGCTTCAACCCAATCTATTTCTCCCGTGTGTACGGCTGCGCTGAATTTGGCCTTAAAAGAGAAATGGGATCAAGCCTATCAAGCGTTATCGGAGAAATCATGCCCTCTTACAGCTGAGGTTATCCAATGGCTTGACCTAAAAAATGATTATCGTCACCATACATTTCAAGAATATCAACAATTTTTAAATAAACATCCCGATTGGCCCTGGGCTCAT
>JACVCA010000275.1 GCA_016742295.1 Alphaproteobacteria bacterium
AAGTAGTTTGCAGGCCAAAATTATTCCCTACCCTTTTTGAAAGTAATATTAAAGGGTCTCATATTTACGCTGCATTAAATTAGACGGTACTCTATGATCAACAGCAATGTGCTATAGAATCATATATTAGATCAAAGCCTGATTTTATATGGGCGGGAAGTATATTTTCTGAAGAATTTGTAAATTATACATCTCTGTATCGTCCTTACTATAAAGCCCTTTATTTATTAGCTCTTTTTAAACTGCCGAGTGGTTCTCCAATTTATACCTTCCTGGATATGAGCAATCGTAACCTAAGCAACCCTCAAACTTACAATGCAGAAAATGAACAGCAAGCTCTTTGGCTTCCCCCAGCTATGTTACATTTAGAGATTCCTCCTGTTGAATGCTATAAAATGGGCATTTTCTGTTATAAATGGGCAATAAATAGCTCAAACTCAACTTTCCAAAGCTTATGGAAAAGGTATGAAGAGCTATTTTTATCTAATGCAGCATTAAGTAATATGCTTGAGGCTCAATTGAGATTAGGCATCATTAACTATTATCAAGGTAATTACCACAAAGCTGAATTTTTCCTGCGTCAAGCTGCAAATCAAGGCCATACTAAAGCACAAAATAAATTAGGAACTTTATTGCTAAAGCAAGGAAGACAGCAAGAAGCAAACCTTTTATTCTATCAAGCAGCAATAAAAGGGAATTTTTCTGCGTATTTTATATTAGCAAAGCTTTGGTTTCAACAAGGTCACCTTGAGAAAGCTAAATCATACTTTCGTCAAGTTGCTGAGCACGTAAAGGGCAAAGTACTTTACAATTTAGCACAATTACTAGAAGGGAATTTGCATCGCTCATCTCTAGAGCTTTTTTACCGCCAAATTGTAAGTTATGCCCCTTTTGCTCAACAGCAGGTACTGAGTACACTTTTAGTAAGTAAGAATGACCTAAGACAAATAGACCCTTTTTATCGACAAGTTTTAAACTATGGTAGTACTAACATACAGTATATTTTAGCTGAACTTTTGAATAAAAAGGGCAGACCTACACTTGCAAAGATACTTCTAGAAGAAATTGAGGCTCAAAAAGGGTTATAAGAATATCTGGCTTAATTAATGTATAGATATAGATAATAACGAGCTTACACATTTTATTATCTATCTTTAGCTAGATGCCTCCTTCTATCAATTTCCTTCTTTTACGTAAACCAAGCAGCTGAATGTTGAGCAGAAGGGTGGATGAGCATAAGCTCAGTGACAGCCCATACCAAAGCATCGAGCCTATCGGGCGACTTAGAGCTCTGGTTGGGTGTATAACTGCACATTTGGTTCTCCAGGATGTCGAGGCCTTTAGCTACATGGAAGACCTTGCCTTGCTCGTAGAGGGCAGCTATTGGTTCAGCACGGGTATACTTGCCGCGCGTTGCCCTTACGGCCTTATAGCTGACGTTGAGGTCCATAGACCTTACCACACGCTCAACTAAATCTCCCCCCTTGTTCACTTCAGCAACAACTCGATCAGCCTTATGATGCCAATAGGCTTTGACAGCCCTACGTGCCCATTCGGTTGGATTCACCCGTCCACTGTGATCCTCCAGAATGTAGCAGCACTGATCTTGCCCCAGGCCTGCAACGATGACCCCCGTTTCATCACTGAGATCATGACTGGTGGTAGCAGGATCAATGGCAACGACCACCCGGATTAAGGGTGGGACATCTTTGATACGGTAGCGCTCTAAGAGATCATGGGTCCATAGGGCCCCTTCAGTCTCAGGGAGGATTTCAGCATAAAGCTCTTGATGACCTAAGCGAGTTCCTTCAAAGCGATTACAGACACTCTTAAGAAAGGAGGGAGGAAGGTTGGCAGTATTATCAAAGGTGGTGCCCCGGGTGAGGTAGACCTCAGGACTTGCCACAAGCTCTTTGATGATCTTCAAAGGCTTGGGGGTGGTAGTGACAATGACCCGTGGATTTACGCCTAAGCGCAAGG
>JACVCA010000276.1 GCA_016742295.1 Alphaproteobacteria bacterium
ACAATTTCCAACCCGCCGCAGAGGAGGGTGATAAGATCTTAGAAAGCAAGAAACCTTATCTTGAAACAATCATTTGAAAAAGAACTGGTCGCTAATATAGTTATTAAAGTTTTGAATCTTCTTAAAAGGCTTTATGCACTTTCTCATAAACATTCTTAAAAATCATGCCTGCGGTCGAAATGATAATTCAGGCTGTTTAGCCAGCTCCTGCCCATGAAGATGATCCTTTAACCTTGACCTTGTTCCATAAAATCTCTTAAACTCGCATTTCAACTTGAAAAAATTGGTAAAATTTCAAAGCAATGTTACATATTAAAGATTTAACTTATAGAATTGCCGGACGTGTTTTATTTGAAGATGTGAATGTCCATTTGCCCCGTGGCCATCATGTGGGGCTTGTGGGTCGTAATGGCACAGGAAAATCTACGCTCTTTAAACTTATTTTAAAAGAAGTTCAACCCGATCAGGGAAGTGTTCAGGTGCAAAAAGGAGCCCGTGTTGGGATAGTTGCACAAGAGGTTCCTATTGGCACTCGAACACCACTCGAATTTGTTCTTGAAGGCGATCAAGAACGCCACCAATTGCTTCAAGAACTTGAATCATCTGATGATCCAATGCGCCTTGCAGATGTCCATCATCGGCTTAATGAGATTGATGCTTATAGTGCCCCTGCAAGAGCTGCTAAAATACTGGTAGGTTTAGGTTTTTCAGAACAAGCCCAGCATCAACCCTTATCATCTTATTCAGGTGGCTGGCGGATGCGGGTGGCGCTTGCAGCAGCATTGTTTTCTGAACCAGATCTTTTACTTTTAGATGAACCTACCAACCACTTGGATTTAGAATCTGTTGCCTGGCTTGAAGGATTTTTAAAGTCTTATCCACATACTCTTATGATTATCAGCCATGATCGTCACGTCCTCAATAATGTTGTCGATCGTATTTATCATTTGAATGATAAAAAAATTAGCCTTTATATGGGGAATTATGACTTTTATGAAAAGACTCGCCGGGAGCAAATGCTGATTCAACAGGCAGCTCAAGTTAAACAACAAGCAGCACGCAGCCATATCCAAAGCTTTGTGAATAGGTTTCGTGCAAAAGCCTCAAAAGCTCGCCAAGTACAAAGCCGAATTAAGATGCTCGAACGCTTTGAACCACTTTCAATGTTGCGAGATGATCCGGCATTAAGATTGAAATTCCCCCAAGCCGACGCCCTAGCGCCCCCTTTAATGACGTTAAATAAGGTTAGTGCTGGTTATGCAGATAAAGTCATTTTAAGAGATTTAAATCAGCGTATTGATCAAGAAGACCGAATTGCCTTATTGGGTTCAAATGGTAATGGAAAAAGTACCTTTGCAAAGCTTGTAGCAGGAGCTATCTCCCCTTTAAGCGGCGATCTTTACCGATCAGAAAAACTGAACGTTGCTTACTTTCATCAGCATCAAATAGAAGCCTTACATGCCAAGGAAACGGCGTTTCAGCATCTTAGCCCACTTATGAAAGACGCACGTCCGGATCAAGTGAGATCTAGGCTTGGACAATTTGGATTTGCTCAAGAGAAAGCCGATGTTATGGTGGATAAGCTCTCGGGAGGTGAAAAGGCTCGTTTAAATTTTGCACTTATTTCCGCCAAAAAGCCACAATTGCTAATTTTAGATGAACCCACCAACCACTTAGACGTCGAGACACGTGATGCGTTGGTGGTGGCTATCAATGATTTTGCAGGTGCCGTTATTTTGATTACCCATGATTGGCATCTGTTAGAGTTAACGGTTGATCGACTTTGGTTGGTTGCAAATCAAAGGGTTTCTCCTTTTGATGGTGACCTTGATGATTACCGACGATTTATTTTGGGTGGCAAGGCAGACAAGGGTGCTCAAAAAGCATCTTCGTTAAGCAGAGCAGACGAGATTAGAGCTAAAAAGCAGGCAAAAAAATCCAAAGGTAAACAGAGT
>JACVCA010000277.1 GCA_016742295.1 Alphaproteobacteria bacterium
AGCTTACACCATTGGCCTTGGCTTTTATTAATGGGCTTACTCGCAGCAGGCGCTCATTTCTCTACCAGTCTTGCCTATGTAAAAGGTGAAATCACTTTTTTAACCCCTTTTGGATTTTCTAAACTCATTTTCAGTAGTGCCATTGGTTATTTGGCCTTTGCAGAGTTTCCAGAATCGTGGACAGTATGGATAGGCGCTTTGGTAATTTTCTCAAGTGTTATTTTACTGAGTAATTTTAAATCACAAAGAGTTTTGAAAGAAGTCAAATGATTTCTAGGAGGGAAGATAAATAATGGTCGCAAAAAAGGCGCCCCTATAAATAATAAAGGCGCTCTTTCTATACTTAATCTAAAGAAAAATTATTTAGATGCTTCTTCACCAGGCTTGTTTTCTTCATCACCAGGAACTTCAGCTACAGCTGCTGTTGTGTCTGGACCTGTAGTAGTCGCTACATCTGTAGCCACTGCAGCGCCCGAAGTTAAAACCAAAAGAGCAAGAGCTAATACTTTATTCAACATTGTTTGTTTTCTCCAATATATATAATAAGGGTTTATACCTTTCCTCCGAAAGGGAGTTCCGGATTCTTGCCTGATTTTTTTAAATATGCAAGAAGATTTTTATTATTTTGACTGAAAATGTTAAAGAAATTATGATTTACTGCATTTTTTAGTTTAACATCCTCAGTATATTGAAGTTTATATACAGGAAATACTATGAAACAAACCTCTGGTTTTAAACAAATCAACACGAGTCGCTATGGCATTTGTTATATGCTCAGTGCTATGCTGATTTTAGTTTCAGTCAATTGCTTAGCCAAAGACGTGGTAAGCCACTACCCCTTACTTCAAATTGTTTTTTTTAGGTGCTTTTTTTCGCTCATTCCTTGCGGGGTTTTACTCTTTAAAGCTGATGGTCTCAAAGAGCTCCATACCCAACATCCGTTGAGACATTTGATTGGTGGGGTAATAGGAACCCTAGCTCTAATCTGTCTTTTTCTTTCGCTAAAACTTATGCCACTTGCAGATGCGGTTACAATTCACTTTTCAGAAACATTTTTTCTAACCGTTTTATCTTCAGTACTTTTAAGAGAACACGCGGGACCACATGGTTGGATCTCAATTATTATTGGATTTTTAGGCATACTTATTATTGTAAGACCCTCAGGGGTTGTAACGCCCTTAGGTGTGCTAGCCGGCATTCTTTTTGCCCTTGGAGATGCCATTTTTATGATAAATTCACGCGTTTTAACACGCACTGATTCTAGTGTAAGAATTGTTATTTATTTTACTTTAATTGCAAGCCTACTGACTGCTTGCTTTTTACCTTGGGTGTGGATACAGCCTACCCTCTTAGATGGCATAGTTTTAATTACATTAGGAATTGGCGGCGGCATTGGACAGCTTTGTATCATCCAGGCATATCGATATGCTCCTGCAGCCATTGTAGCCCCTATGATTTATTCAGCGTTGCTATGGAGTGTTCTTTTTGGCTATATTTTTTGGGATGAAGTTCCAGATGGGATGTTTTTTCTGGGCTCAAGTCTAGTAGTTTTAAGTGGACTTTATATTATCTATCAAGAAAATCGTAAGCATATCCATATTACGGCGGCTCCTCCTCAAACTGTCATGAGAGATGAGATATGAATAAATTAGCGCCCACATCCTCGGTTCCTCCAAAACTTTATGGACGCCGGAAGGGCCGCCCTTTGCGTATTGGCCACCAACGGGTTATGAAGGATTTGCTTCCTCAGATTGAAGTTACCATAGGGGAGAATCAAGATCTTTTTAGCGCTCACTCATTGTTTGGAGACAAGCCTTACAAAGAGATTTGGCTTGAGATTGGGTTTGGAGCAGGCGAACACCTTGCAACTCAAGCTCTACGTAATTCAAATGTTGGGCTCCTGGGGTGCGAAGCTTTCTTGAATGGAATTGCTTCATTGTTGATGCAGATAGATA
>JACVCA010000278.1 GCA_016742295.1 Alphaproteobacteria bacterium
CATCTACAACAGTCGACAGACGATGGGCGATAATCAAGGTGGTTCGTCCTTTCATGAGAACCTTCAAAGCTTCTCGCACACGAAGTTCAGACTCGGTATCCAGCGCTGAAGTTGCTTCGTCCAGCAGTAAAATCGGAGCATTCTTTAGCATGGCCCTAGCAATTGAAAGTCTTTGACGTTGGCCACCGGAAAGCTTAATGCCTTGTTCGCCTACTCTTGTGTCATAGCCAGAAGGAAGCTCGATAATAAATTCATGAGCGGCTGCAGCTTTTGCGGCTGCAATAATCTCATCTTCACTGGCATCCATACGCCCATAAGCTATGTTAGAGCGTATAGTATCGTCAAATAAGGTCACTTCCTGGCTGACAAGCGCAATTTGTGAACGTAAAGAGGTAAGAGTAATATTACGAATATCTTGCCCGTCAATCTGAATTGAGCCGGCGTTAGGATCATAAAAGCGCGGGATAAGGTTCATAATAGTTGATTTGCCTGAACCACTGAGGCCAATTAAAGCAACTGTTTTGCCTGCTGGTATGACCATGTCTAAATGAACGAGTGCTTTTTTAGCGGATGTATAAGAAAAATTGACATCCAGAAAGGTAATCTCACCCTTTTTTATTATCAATGGTTTAGCATTCGGGGAATCCACGATTAAGGGTTTGACTTCAAGGACTGCAAAAACCCGGGCTGCCGCGGCGAGTTTTTCCTGAAGTTCAGCATTTAAATTTGCTAAATGTTTCATAGGTTCGTAGGCAAAAAGTAGAGCTGTAATAAAGGTGAAAAAGGCGCCAGAAGTTTGTTGTCCTGCAATGACTTGAAAGCCGCCATAACTGATGACACCAACAATAGCACAACCACCTAGCATTTCCATAATTGGATGAATGGCGGCGCGGGTGCGGGTTGCTTTAAGAACGAGGGTAAAAATGCGTTCTACAAGTGATCGTGTCCGGGTATTTTCGTAAGCTTCCATGCCATAGGATTTAATAAGACGAGCACCCTGAAAAATTTGCGACAACAAAATTGCAAATTCAGCCATTTCTTTCTGAATGGATCCTGAAGATTTACGCATACGCTTGCCAATCTTAAGGATTGGAAGTAAGGCCAAAGGAAAGACGATAAAAGCCACACAAGCAAGCATCTTATCTTTATAAAACATCAATGAAACCAAAAATATAAGTGTCAATCCGTCTTTGACTATGCTGGTTACTGTACGACTGATTACGCGATGGAGCATATTCACGTCTGTCGTAAAGCGTGATAATAATTCTCCGCTGGCGGTATTATGAAAAAACGTCAAATCTGCTTTTACAACATGATCAATCAAGCGCTGCCGCATGTCGGCTATAATGCGTTCCCCGACATAAGTCATCGCTACTGATTCGGCGTAAGTAGCAAGGCCTTTAAATAGAAATAAAGCAAAAACCTGGATAGCCACAACCACCAACATATGTGCATTGCGGTCGATGAAGACTTTGTCGATGATAGGTTCCATTTGCTGAGCAAGCAAAGCTGTACAGGCGGCTGCAATGATCATGCTAATCAAACCAATGATCAAGAAGCGCAAATAAGGACGCAAAAACTCACTAACCAGACGGCGGGTCAATGCGACTGTAGAGACGTTTAAAAGGCGGTTTAAGTGAGAGGAGTCAGCCAATAATCTTACCTTTTTATAGTTCCCAAGAGAAAGAGAGGTTTTAATAGTCCCTAATGTGCCTCGGAAGTCAAAAGGATGCAAGAGGTAGGACAATTGAGGTATAAATTTTCTCTTAAATTTAATTCAGATAAGAGAGAAAGCTTAGCTTTCTTCATTTTTATCATTTCAAGCAGCTGGGAACTCTGAAGAAAGTAGATACGTGTCCTAACCAATTAATGCTTTTCAAAATAATCTTTTAGAAGAAAACTAAAGGTTTACTTTTTTTGTTTATCATGGTTTAGACTTGGCTTGGAGGGGG
>JACVCA010000279.1 GCA_016742295.1 Alphaproteobacteria bacterium
ATCACGGATCGGTTGACCCTCTTTTTGTTTGCGTTTTAGCCAGCAAATAAGCCAAGGCCCCATACAAAAACTAATCAGCAGGGAAGTTAAAACAGCTCCTCCAGTTCGAAAGGTAATATACTTAAATAAATTGAAAAAAATATGTTGAGAAGCCAGGGGATACAGAAAATAATGCAGCATGATTTACTTTAAACCCTTATTGAGAAGACTAAATTCTTTCTTATTGGATGATAAATTCAGGAGATCTTGTACAATCCGAAACATCCGAGGATGAAGCCCACCGCCTCGCGACCCTTTAATAGAAATAATATCCCCAGCTTCGAGGTCCTGGCAAATGAGCGCCGAAATTTCCGCCGGCTCCTCAGCATGACGACCTTTTTTCAAGCCAGGTAATGCATCAAATAACCATTTCATTCGTGGGCCACATGTATATACGAGATCAATATTCAATCGAATGATATCGTTAGCGAGGCTGCGATGAAAATGCTCTTCTTCTGTACCCAATTCATACATATCTCCTAATACAGCAATACGCCTTCCTCCTTTGCCTGGAATTAAACCGGACAGCACTTCAAGTGAAGCTCGAACTGAACTTGGACTTGCGTTATAACTGTCATCAATCACCCGGATTTGCCCATCTTTGTAAATAACCTTATACTGCTTTCCACGCCCTGGTGGCATTTCTATATCCCTTAATTTAGCTACCGCTGCTTCAACATTAGCACCTAAGGAAGCAACCGTTGCAAGAACTGCTAAACTATTTAGCACCCAATGCTGGCCAAAGACCGGCATAAAGTAATCAACGTTCTTACCTTGGAGACAGGCTTTAACACCCACCCCATCAGTTAGACGTTCATAGGATAGGAGTTGAAAATCCGCTTTTCCGGCCCTCCCAAAGCTTAAAATACGTTCTAGTCCCATTTTACGCGCCTGGTTTTCAAGTATAGGATAAAAAGCATTATCTATATTTAAAATAACGCATCCGTGTGGGGGCATCCCTGAAAAAATTTCAGCTTTGGCAAGTGCGATCTCTTCAAGCGAAGCAAAGTTTCCCATATGCACAGCTTCAATATTAGTAATTAGTGCTACATCAGGGCGGACTTGTTGACTTAGGGGGGTAATTTCTCCTGTATGATTCATACCAACCTCAAACACCCCGTAAGTTGCATTTTCAGGCAGCTGCGCAAGACTAAAAGGAATTCCCCACAAATTATTATAACTCTTAGGCGTTGCAAAGGTCTCAGCTTGGTCTTTCAAAACCAGAGAGAGCATTTCTTTAACACTGGTTTTTCCGACACTTCCGGTCACCGCAGCAATACGAGCGTGTGTACGAAGACGCGCAAATTTCGCCATATCTAAAAGCGCTTGATAGGTATCTTTAACAACAATACAGCATTTATCTGGTGAAATTTCAGCAGGTATATGATCAACAATTGCCGCAAGAGCACCTTTTGAAAATGCGTCTTTAACAAATTGATGACCATCATTTTGAGGGCCTTTCAGTGCAATGAACAAATCACCTGGCAAAACATTACGATTGTCCATTGCAATACGGTTGCCCTGCCAACAAGCACTCTCCACATTTAAGGCTTTAAGAAGATCTTGCTCAGACCACAAAAAATTTAAGTTCATTTGTGCGCTTTTAATCATGCTCTAATAATCTCTCTGACGACTTCAACATCATCAAAAGGATAACTTGTCTGGCCAATGATTTGATACCTCTCGTGCCCCTTACCCGCAATTACTAAGACATCTCCAGCCTGCAAAGTATTGATGGCAAGCTCAATGGCTTGTTTGCGTCCCTCTATATTAAAAGCTCGAGGGCATGATTGTTGGATTGTTTGACGAATAACTTCAGGATCTTCTGTGCGAGGATTATCATCTGTTATATAAATCTTATCTGCATAGCTTGCTGCTATTTTGCCCATTTGTGAC
>JACVCA010000280.1 GCA_016742295.1 Alphaproteobacteria bacterium
TAATAGAGACAGTTTTTATTGTGAGCAGGGGTAAATTTTATTTCCTGAGCCCAGCCTCCTTTTGTATGATCATAAAGATTGTGTGCCGCTGTTAATATATGATTGGGACCAATTAGCACTCCAGAGCCAGTACATCTTATAGGGGAGTTTGCTTGGTCATTAGGAATACCAGGAAAAGTCATAAGCAGATTACCAGAAAATTTATAAGGACTATTTATTACTTTTTTATATTTTAGCTTCTGTATATCCTCAACTGGAGCTGATTCTGGCACTCTTGCCCTCTTTTCTTCTTTTAAAGTCTCTACCTTAAACTCGCTTACTCCATCTTCAGATTCTTTGAGTGAAAAGGTAGGAGTATCTGAATCATAGGTTGGAATCTCGCTGTTTTGGAGCACCATTTTCTCTTCTGCAGTATAAATGGGTGTATAACGTCCTACTCTTTCCAAATTGAGCAATTCATAATTATCTCTACGATAATCAATTCCTTGAACATTTAGAATAATTCTTTCTTCTAGTTCTTCTGAAGCAAGAATAAAACTGCAGAGGATAAACGATAAGAGTATAGAAGCTAGATAGCGTAACATTTCTTATTGCCTCCTTAAGATACTAAACCATATTTAGAAGCTATATTTGCATATCAGTTTTATTCATAATATAGTTCATATCTTGGCCTCCCTTAATTAATTTTCTTTATATTATTCATTACCTAGCTCCTCATCTGTAAGCTTTTCTTTACCTTTATCCTGCTTAGAAGAAGGTTTTGGCTTAACTACTGAGACTTGACCTACTTCTTGGGGAGTATGATTTAATTCTTGTGAGGACAACTTTGCAAGAAAACTCTCTAATAATGAAGAGTCTTTTTCATATCCATACCTTCCTCCTACTGTTAACCCTTGAATCTTCCGTTTAATTGCCTTTTTATCGCCTTTATCAACTAATGCCTCATTCAACTCTCTAGCTAGCGCAGGGTTTTGCTCATAACCATACCAACCTTCTACAAGACCTTCTATTTTAAGCTTGATTGCTTTCTTGTCTCCTAAGATTACGAGCATTTCATTGTAAGGCTTTACTAATCTAGGATCTTCTTTATAGCCGTATTTTCCTTTAAAATAATATTTTATTTTACGTCTAATAGCTTCTTCATTCCGCTTTTCTATTAATGAATCATTAAGTTCTCTTGCTCTATCAAAGTTTTTCTTATAGCCATATTTCCCTTTTAAAAGCCCTCTAATTTTACGGCTGATAGCTTCTTCATTTCCACTTTGTATTAATGAATCATTCAACTCTCTGGCCTTAAAAGGGTTCTGGCTATAACCATATTTTCCTCTTAATAACCCCTGAATTTTAAGCTTAATTGATTTTTCATTCCCTCTAGCAACTAATTCTTCATTAAGCTCTTTTGCTTTACATAATGCATATGGATCACTATTTCTTCCATCATGAATCATGCCCTCATAAATCATATGATGAGTTTGCATTGTTTTCTCTTGCTCATAACCATACCAACCTCTTGCTAGGCCTTTTATTTTACGTTTGATTGCCTTTTCATTACCTTGAGCAACCAACTCTTCATTCAACATTCTAGCTTGAATTGGATCTTGCTCATAACCATACCAACCTTCTACAAGACCTTCTATTTTACGTTTGATTGCCTCGGAATCATTAAAGGTAACTAATATGTCATTTAGCAAGTTTATCTCTTCCCTAGGATCTTTTTGATAACCGTAATTTCCGTATAAAAGTCCTTCTATCTTTCTTCTAATAGCTTTAAGGTTTTTTCTTGCAATCAAATCTTCATTCAATATTCTAGCTTGAATTGGATCTTGCTTATAATCATACCAACCTTCTGCAAAACCTTCTATTTCATGTTGGATTGCCTCTTCATTATCTTCCGCAACCAACACCTCCTTGTTCATGCGGAGCGGTGC
>JACVCA010000281.1 GCA_016742295.1 Alphaproteobacteria bacterium
ATATGGACTATCCAGAGGGTGAAACTCCAGAAAATCTTGAGAGATTAGCCGAGATTTATCGCAATACAGATGCCTTTATTATCGTGACAGGAGAATACAACGCCAGTCTTCAACCCGGTTTATCTAATCTTCTTGATTATTTTTATCATGAATATTTCCATCGTCCTGCAGGGATTGTGAGCTACTCTGTAGGTAAGTTGGGAGGCACCCGCGCGAGTGTACAATTGCGTGCCACAGCCTCTGCACTTGGAATGATCAGCATTCCTACCCCTTTATTGATTTCAGACATTACAAATGCCTTTGATAATAAGGGAGACCCCACCGATACATCGCTGCCGAAACGTACTCAGGCCTTCCTCAATGAACTGGCGTGGTATGCACGTGCCCTTAAAACTGAGCGCAGCAAAGGACTCCCATAATATGAGAGTCTATCAATTTTCTTCAAAAGTAGTGAATGACATAGTTAATAGATTTTAGAGATATCTAACTAAAGATAGCCAAAAGAACTCTTTGTTTCTTACATCATTTAACAAAGTGTAATCTGCAGTGTAATCTGCCTTGAGAGTAAATATATTTAACTTGCTTTCACAGTTGATGACCTACCATTAAAGCAAGTTACAAATTTAGAACCAAGGAGGATTTATTGAATTAAATGATTTAAGCCACACTGCCTTTTACAATCGATTACTCCCACAACAATGGGATTGATATTAGAACCCATTTTAAGCTACAACATCGAAAAGAACATTTTACAGAAATAAGGACACCCTGTGGACGATATTTTTCACGACATTGAAGACGAGTTACGTCGCGACAATCTGGTTAAATTTTTCAAGAACTACGGTAGATATATTCTTGCTGCTAGTGCCGCAATTATAATCATAGCTTGTAGCATTTTATATTGGCAGCATTATCAAGAGAATGCCCGCGCACAACATGCGGATGCTTATGCAAGAGCCTTGCTAGCCACAACACAAACCGATATTACTCAAGCTCTTAATGAGCTTGAGGCTATTGGCAAAGCCGGCAGTGGTTATGCAAGTCTTGCAGAGTTCAGACGAGCCGCTCTTTTAATGCAATCAACTGCTGGAGCAACTCCCAACCCAGAAAACAAGGCTATTGCCATTAAAATCTACCAAGACATGGCAAAAGATTCTAAAGTTGATATGAAATTTCGTCACCTTGCAACTGTCCTTTTAATTCTTGCAACCCTTGATCACGAAGATCCGCAAAAACTGCTGGCCCTTTTAGGCACTCTTTCTGTAGGCTCAAACCCATGGACACCTTTAGCCTCAGAACTTACAGCACTTCTGAATTTCAAGATGGGAAACTTTAAGCAAGCAGAAAGCCTTTATAAAAATTTAATTGAAGCCTCCCAAACTCCTGACAGCATCCGTATGCGTTCACACGCACTCCTAACACGTATGAAAACAGGTTTATAAATGAGCTTTGCATATATACGAACTATAGTTGGGAGACAATAAGTATGTGGCGTTCTTTAAGTTTATTTATAGTGCTACTCACCTTATCTGCTTGCAGTAAAGAGAAAGCCCCCCTGGAAGGCACACGCGAAGTTGTGTTGTTGAATGAGAATGTTTTGACACCCAGTGGGACATTAAAAGACCTTAAAGTCGAAGTTCCCGCAGCACGGTTAAATCGACATTGGCCGCAAGCTGGTGGTGAGCCAGACCACAGCACACCACCCCTTAAACTTTGCAAGAATCTTAAGATTATTTGGGAAGCAAGCATTGGTAGCGGATCACATGCAACGGGTCGCCTACTCACTGAACCTGTCATCTATAATGGCAAAATCTTTGCCTTTAACACCAATGCCGAAGTACGTGCTCTAGATGCGGTTACTGGGGAAACTCTATGGGAAACCTCGGTAGTGCCTGAAAATTCATCAGGCACCTCTTTAG
>JACVCA010000282.1 GCA_016742295.1 Alphaproteobacteria bacterium
AGCTGTTGGATTTTCAAAAGGATGTGCTGAATTAGCATTTAAAAACCCCCCTCCGTTTGTGCCTAATACCTTAATTGCTTCTTGGGAGGCAAGAGGACCCATGGGTAGAATTTGCTGCAACCCCTCCAGTGTAGTGATGTGTAAATTGGCAGAGAAGTTTTGAATCACCCCCTGCCCTACAAAAATAAGTGCTACCAGAAAAGATAAAGGCAACAAGATATAAATTAGGGTCCGGATGACATCGATCCAGAAATTACCAAGCCCTGTCTGAGTAAGCGAACTATGCCTTGTAAGGCCACGGGCAAGAGCTAGAGCCACTGCAACTCCCGAAGCAGGAGAAACAAAATTTTGCCAGGTCAACCCCACCATTTGCATTCCCATACTCAAAGTAGTTTCACCTGCATAAGGCTGCCAATTCGTATTTGTCACAAAACTCACAGCAATATTTAGAGCTAAATCGCAAGGTACAGGAGGTAAGCCTTGAGAGTTGAGGGGAAACCAATCCTGAAAACGTAGCAAAGTGAAAATTATCAAAATCCCCATCAGACTAAAGATCAATAATGCACCAGTATAGGATTTCCAGTCTTGCTCTTGTTGAGAAATACCGCAAAGTTGAAAAAGAAAAGCTTCGCAGGTCCGAATAATAGGAAAACGAAGTGAATCGGGCTGTTCATAAACCCAATATAAATAGCAACCAAAAGGCTTTACGCACATAAAGACACTGGACAAAAGGAGAAAAATTTGTAACCAGCCACTGAAGGTCATGATTTAATTTCTCTTTTTCTTCATAAAAATTAATCCATGCCCGCCTTTGGTGCATACAATCAGGGTGGCATTTTTCATCTCCCTGCGTAGCGTTTCAACACTCCTAAAAGGGCAAACCTTATCTGCAGTTCTATACATAAGAAAAGCGAGCCCTCTATGTATAGCTCTAATTGGTTTACCTCTTTTGCCGGTTTCTACAAAGAAATTAATATTTTGCTCTATTAGGATATTAGGCATAAGACCTTCCTCTTAGATCTTTTTAGAACTAACTCACTTTATTGTATAAGGAAGGTGTTAAGCTTTTATTAAATTTAAGAGATAATATACTTCTATGATTCTAGCCTCCACCTAACACATTTGAAATCTTGCTACCTATCTTCTTCCTCATTCCAGGCCTAGGTAAGATTCACTCAGATGTGTTAGGAGGTATTTTTCATGTATAGATCTGCTTTTTAAATAAATTTACCAGGCCACTTACTTAAATTTATGTTAAAAAAGACAAAAGCTCAAAGATAAGTTATCATTAAAAAATTTCTTTGTTCCCTCATATTAGACCCTTTTCTTATAGCTATAATCAAAACTATAGTTATAACTTTCTAAAATGACCTAAATACCACAGCGTATAAATTCGATCTAAAGAAACAGGCTCATTCCGGCTAATACCTTAGTAAAATCTCGGGCTTCTTTTATGCACTATAGGCTATTTTTTTTGCTGCCTCAGAACCTATAAATTTCCAGACCTCTTTCATGTGGGTGTAATTTTGAATTCGATTGTTAAGATCTACAAGCATCCCTAGAAGGGTAATCAATTGCTCATGGTTTGGAATATTCCCATTCCTCATATCAATCTCAAGCACTTCTGGTAGCCCAGATTGATTTAAAATTTCTCCTAATTTACATAGTGTCATTTCACTATGCGCATAGCCGCTTAAGTTGTGCTGCATCCTTCGACCCCCTGTTAAAATCCACTGTTTAATTTTTTTTAATTTTTTCGAATGGCTACGGAACTGCCACATATTTTTTTATTTAATTTCTTATTTGTTTTAACAACCTCGCTTATTAACGAGTAATGTATCTATATAAAGGTTGATATTTAGTTAACGTTCTTATTTTTTATATCACTCCCAGTACT
>JACVCA010000283.1 GCA_016742295.1 Alphaproteobacteria bacterium
AATGAAAGGGAAAGTATATAACGATGTCTGTTTTATGTAAGTCTGAGCTTAGTGAGATCACAAGCCCTTTTAAAATTCAAACTTTAAATCATCAGGGGCTATTTTCAGGTTATGCTAGTGTCTTTAATATTGAAGATGAACAAAATGATATTATCAAACCCGGTGCGTTTTGCAGGAGCCTTGAAACTTTAGAAAGGCAATCGCTTTTACCGAAAATGTTGTGGCAGCATGACGCTCATCAACCCATTGGGCGATGGTTATTTATGGAAGAAGATGAAAAGGGACTTTATGTCGAAGGCCAGCTTATTTTTGAAGTCCGAAGAGCGCAAGAAGCCTATGCATTGATTCGATCCAAGGCCATTGATGGGCTTTCAATTGGATATCGAGTACAAGAATCATTTAAAGAGCGGTCTTCGCAAACACGTCATATTACGAAGCTTGAACTTTTCGAGGTTTCGCTCGTGACCTTTGCTGCCAACCCTGCAGCACGGATCATGAATGTAGACATGATAGGTTGTCTTGCTGCACCAACCTGATCTTCTATTGGTCACTTCTGCATCCTTTTATTTTCTATACTTTTTTGTTACTCCTGCCTGGAGAGAAATATGATGAAAGAGAGAATGCGGGAAGAGGAGCTTTAGGGGGAAAATATTCATAACTTTCTGGATATTGACATCTTTATGATCATTAGGTATATAAACTTATGTGCTTTTCACTAGGAGAGTCAGAGCTATGGAAAATGAACCTACAACTTTAATTATCCACCATCTGTTTTCTTTAAGTGCTTTAATGTTGTTTTATTGTTTTTGTTGTCCCTGAAAGACAATTCCTAAGTTATAGTTCTTGTCTTAAAATTTTTACTTATCTTGCAATTATAGGCATGCTTTTGGCGTAGAGTTCTAGTTATTTAGATCCTAGTTGTGGATCTTAGGCTCTAAGCCATTTTAAAATGCATATAGTTCTGGCGTCCCTATTGCTGCCGTTACATCGATAATTCTGTGAGAATATGCGCTTACTAATTTAGCATTTATATTTTCGAGACATTTAAAAAGATTGATGTCGCGCTATAAAAGATGCATAGAGCTTCGTTCAGAACTAAAAGGGATCAAGCATGAACGATACTCATAAACCACGCGCCCTAGACCATTTCTCAAGGGCAGCTTTACCTTGTTCGCGCAGTTGTGCAATTCTATGATTTAACTCCGCTGATGATATTTGAAAAAGCTCTGGATGAGTTTCGAGAAGGTAAGCTACGCTGAGGCAGGAAAACTTATCCCTTTGTTTTACCGCTTTTTCATAATTTACGATAGCTTCCTCAAAATTACCCATCCTTTCCAAATAAAACCCTAGAGAGTATTGAGCTTTAGCAAAGCCTTAGCTAGCAGATTGACGCAAGAAGGCTTCAGCTTCGTCAAGCTTTCCTTGCCTTTTCAAAAGCAATCCCAAGTTGTGTTGAGCCTCTGCAAGGCCTTGGCTGGCAGCTTGGCGATAAAAGGTTTCTGCCTCCTCAAGTTTGCCTTGCTCCTCCAAAAAGGCTCCCAAGTTGTATTGAGCACGTGCATAACCTTGGTTAGCAGCTTGGCGATAAAAGATTTCTGCTTCCTCAAGTTTGCTTTGCTCCTCCAAAAGCACTCCCAAGTTGTATTGAGCTGTTGCATGCCCTTGATTAGCAGCCTGGCGATAGAAGGTTTCTGCTTCATCAAGCTTGCCTTGCTGCTCCAAAAGCATCCCCAAATTACATTGAGCGCCTGCAAAACCTTGATTAGCAGCCTGGCGATAGAAGGTTTCTGCCTCGTCAAGTTTGCCTTGCTCCTCCAAAAGTACTCCCAAGTTACATTGAGCATCTGCAAGGCCTTGGTGGGCAGCTTGCCGATAGAAGGTCTCTGCCTCATCAAGC
>JACVCA010000284.1 GCA_016742295.1 Alphaproteobacteria bacterium
GCTAATAATATAAGACCGCCAATTAGACGCAAACGACTGAACCAACCAAAAATAAAGTCAGCAAGAGAAGTTAAACTGAAACCCGCGATCGCACCATAAAAAGTATCAGCAATTGCAATTCCCAATCCCCCTATGAGCCCCGCAAACATCCCGCGCTCGAGCGTACGGTTTATACATAAGATTGCAGCGGGACCCATGGGTACAGAAACTGCAACTCCTACAGCAAGACCTTTCAAGTAGAAAAGCAGGTCACTTAAGATTATTTGGTTGAAATCCATACGTGTTTTAATCCTTAAAAATATATTTTTTAATATAACAAATTAACTTCACAAAGTGGATGTGTTTTGCAACCTATTAGAATTTAACTCAAACAAATATAAAGTTTGTCTTATTGTCAGCTTATAAGAAATCTAAAGTTACTAATGGCTAAGATATTCTGCAAAAAAACACGCTTACAAAGTCTACTTCTTGACACACTCCTTAAACTACATTAGCTTTCAAACTGGTATATTTTTTAACAACATTAAGGAAAATTATAAATGTTGAATAAAACTTCAATTTTATTAACAGGGCTTATGGTTTGTGGTTGTGCAGATAACCGTCCTGGTACTGATTGGGCAGCTGACTGCAAGAAACACTTCTCAGAGACAAGTCGTGAATATGCGGCCTGCATCGAAGCACACAGAGCTAAAGGAATAAGGGCTGAAAATGGCGCAACTGTCTCTACCACCCCTGAAGGTTCAGAGGTGCCTTATCTTGAAGGAAAAGCAATCAGCTCAGATCACGACAATACTGATGGCGGTGCATAAGGGCATTCCATCTCTTAGTAAAATCCCCAAACAAGGCCGCAGAATTAAAAACTCTGCGGCCTTGTTTATTTTATTCGCTAATCCCGCCCTTCTTTGCATTTCAGACTTAAATTAACAATAATTACAGTAGGTTGATACCTTTTAGATAGATCATAAATCTTGTAAATAGCGATGAAGGGAGCCATAGCGCCTGCTCTTTGGGTTATGGCTTAACGTCACAAATTGGCTGAAATATTTTAGCTGACAGCCTTGAGGCTGCCTAGTTAGAGTTCGCAAAGTGCCATGTTATTCCTCTGGCAACATTTGATAAAACTTTAAAATAAGCAGCCACTAAATCAGGGAATCTTTTAAAAACTTTTCCAATTCACACTTAGTTGGATTCAACCCAAGCTTTAAGTTCTTTATAATATTCCTTATGATCAGCTGATAAATTGTTAAAATATTGTAAAAATAAATTTTTATACTGGGCTTCATGCCTGTGTCCATATAAGTAATATGCAGCTTTCAACTTTGCGAAATTAATTTCCGCTGCTGAGATATTTCCTAAGTTGCCATCACTAATTTGAAGAACTCCCTCACAAAGTCCCAAAGAAAATCCTTCCATGTAAGTAGCATCTGAAGTTGCACAAAAATCCTGGTATGTATCTTCAAGAGCGCGGATTGTTGAATCTAACTGACAAACAACCCTATTCATTTTCTTAGAAGCTAGGGCCAAATTTACTAAATCTTGGCGATCTAACTTGTTAATAATTTCAATTTTAAGTTCATTAGGAAATCTATTATACAAACCTTTTCCTAAAGGGGTAACAGAAGAGTTTAGCGACTCATAAGCATTAAGTAATGAGCCAGATATAATTAGTGACAATAAAATTTTTTTTCTCATAAGATTTTCTCCTTTGTATCTATAATTATTTTTTTATCATAGGCTTATTAAAACAATATTAATTTAAGTTTATTCATTTACGAAAAGATACAAACGGACAATTCCTTAAACCTATACCATTTAAATTTATTAAATAATGTAATAGCCAAAAACGAAACTTTTCCACAATACAAATTCTTATTATTAGGTAAGCTCAAG
>JACVCA010000285.1 GCA_016742295.1 Alphaproteobacteria bacterium
GTTATGCCGGGTGTGTTAATTGTAGAAGCTATGGCGCAGACCTCTGCTATTTTGGTTATGCACTCTCTTCAAGGTTCCCAGGAAGAAAAGATAGTTTACTTTATGTCTATTGAAGAGGCACGTTTTCGCAAACCTGTCGTCCCTGGGGACCGTCTCCACATTCAAGTGCAAAAAATACAAGCCCGTTCCACAGTGTGGAAGTTTTCCGGCAAAGCTTACGTGGATGATAAGTTGCATGCTGAAGCAATCTACACAGCCATGATTATGGATAAAAAATGAATACTCAAATTCATCCTACATCTTTTGTTTCTGCAACTGCAAAGTTGGGGGAAGGGGTGCAAATCGGACCTTTTTGTTGTATAGGAGACAACGTTACTTTAGGGGATCGAGTGCATTTGATGTCTCATGTTACAGTTGATGGTATTACTGAAATTGGTCAAGATTCCGTAGTGTTTCCGTTTGTTTCTCTCGGACATGCTCCTCAAGACCGTAAATATGAAGGTGAGGCTTCTCAATTAGTTATTGGAAAAAATAATAAGATCCGTGAATATGTGACTATGCACGCCGGAACGCGAGGAGGAAATCTGATCACTCGTGTGGGTGATAATGGTTTTTTCATGGCGGGTGTTCATATCGCTCATGATTGTATTATTGGTAACAATGTCACAATGGCTAACTATGCAACCTTAGGTGGTCATGTGATAGTCGGAGACTCAGCTATTATTGGTGGTCTTGTGGGTGTTCACCAGTTTGTGCGAATAGGTCATTTTGCTATTATTGGGGGAATGTCTGCCGTTGAAAGTGATGTTATTCCCTATGCCAAGGTTAAAGGCGAGCGTGCTAATCTGTCAGGTCTCAATTTAATTGGTTTAAAGCGGGGGAATCTCCCCCGTACGGAAATTGATAAGTTACGTCTTGCTTACGATATTTTGTTCGATGCAGATACGTCAACACTCGCAGAACGTATCACACAGGTGGCGCAAACATATCCTGATCAGCCTAGGATTATGGAGATTATCAATTTTATGACCGAAGAGTCTTCCCGTGGGATGTGCTTGCCGGCGTGAGTAGAATTCTTAATACATTCTTAGACTATCTCTTTAAAGGTAAAGGCTCAGCCTTCTACAAACCAGCCTGGTACTGTTAAATTCGCTATTTCATTTATGAATGCTAGCTCGATACTATTGACCCAATAACCTCGCTCTCAATCTTTTTTGGTTTATTTTTTGCAATTGATCCACTTGTATTTCTTGCCAATGGAGAAGCCATTTTGTAATAGTAGTAATAATTTTACTTAAAAGAAATATCATAAAGTAAAAAGGCCATGCTAGTTAACATACATATATTGATTGCTTTAGTTATAACCCTCTTTTACGAGATTTCTGAAGCTCAGGCTGTGGGGAATATGCTTGATTTAAACGGAGATGGTAAGTTATCCGAAGTTGATTTGCCTTTTACTTATTATCCACGATCTTCTTCTCCACCAAAATTTACAGTAGTTTCTCAAGGAGCTTATGCAGAATATACAAGAGATGAGACCCAGCCTTCAACGTGGATCATCGGCCCTTTGGACCCTTGTATAGGGATTATGATAGGAAATCTCCGAGGTTGTCTAGCATTTCACTTTCACTGGTCAAATGATCTTGAGGATATGGGTAAGAAGATAAATATGCATTTTTCTAAAGATAAGGATTCTTTGTTTGCACGCATTTTTACTGTCAAAAATGATAGAGACTGGAAAAAAAGAAAAGATAGTTTTGCATATGGCGTTAAAACCCATAAAGAAGTGGTTATTAAAATAAAAGATTATTTAGTAAGCAGTGGAATTTTAAGAGAACGAATAACTGCTCAAATGTATACTCCTCCTGAGCCAACGGGAAATTTAGG
>JACVCA010000002.1 GCA_016742295.1 Alphaproteobacteria bacterium
AACTGTTGTAAAGTATTCCTAAATTTGGCTCCTTCATGTTCAAGTGTCAGATAATTATTAGCTAATTTCTGAAGATCCGCTACATACTCATCATAGGGTCTAGATTTTAAAATTCGTAGTGAAGCTTCAGTAAAAATTTTATTAACTGTCGCATGAAAATAAAGGTCAAAACATTCTTTATAAGGTCCTTGAAGCACTGGTTCTGTAAATTCTGCTAACTTTTGATGAAAGCTTAAATCTTTTAAGTGTTGAACTTTTTTTGATATTCTTTTTGAGGAAGAAGCTTTGATATCCCCTAAATTATCAGAAGAATCAAGATAAGCGGTAAGCTGAGGTGTTAAGGCTTGAGCGTTTGCAATTGTTTCTTGCAATAACCTGTAGTACTGAGTGTTATTACGTAAGGTTGCTTTTATTAATTTTATTTGACTCACGTATTGAGGAAACAGATGTAAATTTTCTGTACTTCTTAATGACAAAAAAGACATAAGATAATTTCTTCCTATGTAATAAGTAGTTTTATAAAACTCATTTTCTAATTCCTTTTCATCTTCTTCACTTCGATATGTAGAGCAACAGGGCGCTCGTAATACTTCAATATAAGAAATAACGTTATTACATAAATGGTGAAACTCTCCTAAAAGTTCATTTTTGCAGCTTTGTAAGAAGACTGTAAAGTATACTGTGCCCAGAGATTGCGTAAGAAGCAGATGATGTTTTGCAAGCTGAAAGCTTTCTTTGGAATCAATATGGGGAGGGTGTTTTGAAATCTCAGGATAACGCGCAGATAAAAAATTCAGCTTTTTTACAATTTCTACTGCCTCAGGTGAAATAATATCTATTCGCTTATTCGCATTTATACTATCTTCTGTCTTATATTCTTCTGTAGCTCGTAAGGGGAACAATAAGATAGAGGAACAAAAAATGATAAGATAAAACCCCAAACTATAATAAGATACTTTTTTATTTTTGAATAAAATCCTCTTAAGCATTAGAGACCTCTCTTATTTATAGATAACTTAATTTTCAACTTTCGCTATTATCCCTTCCATAACAGAGTTTCAAAAGTAATTGGTAAAACACATTAAATCACGAGCCCAAGGATGAGTTCTATTGAAAATCAAACGTAATTCTCCTTTTTTAGCTTCAAAGCTAATTGGAGTAAGCGCTTTATATAATAATTTATCATTAACAAATAAGTTTTTTATAAATTGATTAAGTAACTCGTATGCTTTATTGCCTGTCGTTTCATTATCACCTGAGTTCTTTTATAGATAAACGGGATTGTGGTCTAAGAATTCGAAGCTTTATTTCTTGGCTTAACCGAGAGACAGCATTCTCAATATTCCAAGTACCTAAATTTAAGTCTCTTAACTCTTAACAAATTAATTCTACCTCCCCCTCTAAAGGTTGAACTCTTGTTATGATAGATTTAAGCCTTTTTTCACTTTATACATAGGCTTAAAGGCAGCAATTATTTAATAAATGCGATAGCTCCTTATTTAGTTATTTTACCTAGAATATATCCTATTGTCCACACTACCAGCACAGTGGCTAAGGGGTTACGTTGGACCCGATCTTTCAACGCTTCTTGACATTTTTCTTGAAACTCAGATAAGCTTTTAGAACTTAAATTACCAAAACCTTTAAACGATTGAGAGAGCTCTTCAAATACTTGAGCCGTAGAATCTTTTAGATCCTCCCATTTATCCTCTGCTGCCGATTTTATACTTTCATAAGCTTTTTCTGCTTGTTTAAATGCTTGCTGAGCTCCTTTAAAAGTTTTTGCAAAATCTGAACTCGTTCTATTTTTGATATCATCTTTAAGGTTAGATAAATCGCTCCCATATTTAGTTAATTGTTGATTTAAATCATTTAAATATTTTTCTCTTGTAGTCATCTTCAACTCCTTGTGTTATAAATATATTTCCTATATTAAAGTTGCACATTTCATCTTAGAACCTTCTCTGTAAAATGTCCTCAAACTAAGCGTCAAATAGCCGGTATGAATGTTTTAGTTCGGACACATACGTTTTAATTTACAATAAGATTATTTTTAACGGATTTAACTCCTCCGACATTGCGGGCAATTTCCCCAGCTCTGGTAACTTTCTTATACGAATCAACAAATCCGCTTAACTGAACTTCTTCTTTGAAGGTTTCTACACTGATTTGAAATGGCGTTAAGGAAGGATCCTGGAGAATTGCAGCTTTCACATTTGCTGTAAGTGCAGCATCATCAAGATATTGTCCGGGTGTCTCGCGACCCGAAATGGCCGTGCAAGCGTTAAGCGAGAGAGCTAATAAACCTAAAATGAAAAAGTTTGTTGCTTTAAACTGTTTATTCATTCTTTTATTCCTTTCTTAATCTGTAAATTTGCAAAGTTGAAAATTATACTAGTATTTAAGAGACTTTAAGAAATAACACCGAATATACTTCTATGTGATGAACACCTAACATTTTGCGCTACCTTCAAGTAGAAAGACATTCAGTATGAGTTTCTTTTTGCCTCCCCAAACCTTATATTTTGTTAAACATAACCTTTAAACTATCTCCAACTTTAAGGCTTTAATTTAAAAAAACATAAGGGCTTAATAAACTTAGATTAGCAGACTCCTATAAGATTTAAAGATGAAATTACAACTGTCTTTCTACTATATGACAGTTGCGTTGTTAGGCATGGACTTGCCACATTAGCTAAGAGGTACTTGAGGAAGTATAAAGCATTAGTCTTGTATCCGACCTTTGGGTGAAGATTATGTAGTCTTCTGACGCAAATGGATTATGTGTCTCTTTTCGGACAAGTTAACATCAGTTCATTGTTTAATTTTACTTTAAAAAAGATGTATCGAGCATTTGAGAAAGATAACTCTTAACTTACATATCCTAAAGTAGCCCGTGTAAGTAGTAAGATGGATAGAGAAAGCTTTTTAACATGGCTTCAATCATGAAAAGTTAATTTACTTTGGCTTTATTGGTTATTGTTGGCCTTTTTTAGATTTTTTTGTAATTTCTTTTTTGATCTGTTACTTATAGAAGGTAATAAAGGCTTCTTAGGAGAAGAGGTACTACCCTGATGAACAACAGGCTGAGAAGGAAAGGACTCTTCCTTTTTCAATTCAGCCTCCTTGTCCTCATTTAGGCGAGCTATAATCACTTCTATAGATTTAGTGTATTGAGCTAAAGACTTAAGATCCTCTTGATAGCTTAAACCTCTTTCTTGCGCTTTGAGAAGCTTTTCAAACACCATACGATAAGCCTTCTCTCTTGCCTCCTTTTTTAAAGGGCTACTCCCTTTACCTATAAAGTTGGTATTAACCTTAACAATAAAATTATAAAGTGGTAAAGAGTGAGTGGCCTTTTCAAATCTTAATTCTTTGATTTTCTTTTGATCAAACCATTCTCTTAAAACTGATCTGTATTGTTTACTACCATCTAAAAATTGTGGTTCAGCTTTACCTATGCCTGTTAGGTACTGATATGCGTTTTGAGCTGCTTGCTCTTCTGCTTTCTTCTTTGAAGGTCCGGTTGCTTCAAAAATCTGATTTTCTACTTGTACCTTTGCGACAAAAGAGAGAGGAGTAATAACTTTCTCTATAGAAGGCAAAGAAAGTTTTTTTGCATGACAATACTCATTAATAAACTTTGTATAGGTCTGGCTTTGAGAACAAAGGGGAGTTGAAGCAATAATTTCTCTTTGAGCTAAAAAATTTAAAGCTGCCTTTGCAGCTTCTTGTTCAGCTTCATCAACCGTATAACCAGCCCCTTGAATACGCCCAATTCCAGCTCCAATAACATGGACTGTAAATACAGGGCGGTCTCCTTCATCTACTCCAATAAAGGGGCTTGTATATTCCGGCATATCGTTACAAAATTGAGTTAATGCCGTGTTGAGAAAAGATTTAGGGTTACCTGTATCTAGTTCTCCTGCTTGCACTAAATCATTTATAATTTTAGCAAGCTTAGGAGAAGAAGGAATTTCGTCAGATAAAAGCGTTTGAGATTTCAATTTTTTAGGATGAGATTTCCTGCTTTTTAAAACCTCATGCCACATTTCTTCAAGCATGGCATTATCTAATATTCGTAGAACAAATTTTCTTGAATTTAACAGACCATTTTGCTGATTGTCGCTAAAAATGGCCCCTATTAAAGATTCAATCACATTACAATATTCACAAGTCTTTACGCCTGGGTAAGGTAAGTAAGCTTCTATTTTGAGATTATTCTTATAAACTTCGGCTAATGTTTTATTTTGGGTAAGTAAGACATATAAATCATTATGTAACGCCCTTGGTTGATCTGGAAATAGCTCTAAAATGCGTTCTCTAATAATTAACCCTAAGACAGCGTCACCTAGAAATTCTAAATGCTGATGCTTTAATTGAGAATTTTGTAGGTTTACCGGTAATAAAGGATGCAGGGCAGCTTTAAGAAGAGTTTCATCTTGAAACTCATAATGTATATGCCTATATAATCCTTTTAAATCAATTTCATCACTTTGGGAGAAATTCTCTTCTATAAGATGGTAACTTTCTTTATTTTTACTTGCTAAACATTGATGAAAAGAGAAATTACAAAATCCAGAGACTATCGCAAGATTAAGCAGGAGCTTCAGTATAAATGATTTAAGCTTAGTACCACTCTGATTCATAAAGCTCTCCCTTTATTTAAGCTAAGTATTTATTTTTCTTAATTATAAAATATGCTTACTAGGTTGTCAATTGACCCCCTGAGGAGAGAGGCTATGACAAAAATATTAATTCCTAAGAGAGGACTGCTTCAGGCTGCAAACTCCAATAAACTTATAAATATAAATTTTTAAGAAGATATTAAGAATATGTTGCCGTCGAGAATTATTATTAATTATAATTTTTTGAGATAATCACTCTTCTCAACACCAATAGCGGATTGAAAAATTTAGAACATGTAATTTTCTTATTTATCCATGAGAATAAACCTGCAGAAGCTTTAATTCGAACAGAAGTTTCAAAAAAGCTTCTTTTAAAACAAGGCGCACTTTCAAAAAAATTTGTTTCTTTTCGTGCTAATGTACTAGCCTTCAATTGTTACTTAAAGGAAGAGAAAAGAATTGCAGCAGTGAAAAAAGAGGCAAAGGAAAGAAAGAAAAGAAGCTCCTGATTTAGTTCATGATATCACTCAGCCTGTTCCAGATATACTTAATGGTCAATTTGATGTAGTCATGATGGAGCATATTCCTATGCATATCCATCTTGATGGAAGTAGACAAGTCTATGCGACTCAGTAATAGACGTTGGATTTTCACAATTTAAAAAAATTAAACCATCTGACAATTACAAGTATATAACGACTTTTAATCCATCTCAGCATGAAGTTTATCGAGCTATTAAGCCATAAGCGATAAACGGCCTGCTTTTTTCGTAATAGAGGGTTATTAAAATTTTAATTACGAAACGTAAATCTCAGAGAGCTTGCCCCCTGAGATGGGTAGCAACTATAGCCATCAGACTGTAGAGGGTATTCATCTTATAGAACTTCAACGCAATAGGCATCATGTTTTTCAGCTTATGTATCACGCCGCTTTGTAGAGCAAATCATTCAACAGGACGCAATCTACCTTTGGAGTAAATGTTTAACTTGCTTTAACAGTCTGTAGCATGCCCAGTAGGTACCAACGCATGCATTAGAAATAATAGAAGGTAAAGACTGTCGATAACGAAATCGTAAGGTTTTATAACTAACTTCCAAAGTTATTTATATCACTAAGCTTACACCTTCATCTTAAAGTTGAAACAGAACCGTTTGGATTATCTTAAGGAGCTATAGCAAGCCCTAATACCTCAGCACGTAAGTTTAGTCGGGTGAAATTAAGGATGCCTCGACTTCTTAAGGCAACTGCTGCATTAATTTGTGCAGCAGATGGCGCAGCGATGGCAGGAAGCCCTGGATGGCCAGCTCGAAGATCTATGGTTGCATCAAGTTGAGGAAGTGTTGGAGCAGCTATAATACCATTTTGCAGATATACTATTGTAGCAAGCTGTACGGTCGTATAGTTAGCCAGATTCAAAGTCGTCATCAAATAGGCAGCTGCATTGACTTCGGCAGCAACTGGCGCAGCAACAGCAGCAAGGCCTGCATGACCAGCTTGAAGATCTATAGTTGCATTAATTTGGTTTATATGAGTATAAGCTATTCCTGCCCCCCTTAAATATAAAGCTGCATCTAGTTGGGCTCGTGTAGGATTGCCGATGTGGAGGGTTGGTCTAGTACCTCTAAAAGTTAGAAAATCTGTCACAACATCCAATTGCGCAGTTGAAAAATTAGGAAGATTGAGATTATGAGGATCCCTTAATCTCATGGCTGCCGTCAGCTGCATAAGTGTTGGAGCAGCAATAGGAGCTAGCCCTGCATGACCAGCTTGGAGATCTACCATTGCATCTTCGTACGGTTGTGTAATAGGTGCTATGTTTAGAGCGGTTAGTTGTGCTCTTGCAGCTTCTGTAGCCTGGGCAGAATTATAATATAAAGGTAATTTTAAAACACACAAAGCTAGCACTAAGGCGGCCTTTCTAGAGCAAGTCATTTTAACCTTCTTAGTTAATATGTTATATATTCTTCTTTATATTTGCATAGAATGTTTAATAAAATATAAATACACCTAAAATTTCATCTATGAAATCTATGTTAACTTGAACTAACAAAGGATTTCCACAAGTTCTATCATCCGTAAGATGAGCTATCATTTCTCTTGCTACAATTAGCGCTTGTTTATCAATACCAATATGTAACTTACGTCAAACCTTCCTTTGATATTGCTTACCATACTTAGTTTCTAACCATTCCTTTTCTCTAAAAACCTTAAAGCCTGTTTAAACGCGGTAAGAATGTACTCATACGTTTTGACAGGCGGCTAAATTCAGAAATGGGAAAAACCTTATTTATTAAAGTAAATAAAGATTTAACAAATCCAGTTAATTGCCTGAGTGTTATAGTAAAAGAGCTGCCTTGAGAATAGTATCATTGGTTACACGGTAAGATACTTTCTTAGAAGATATCCTTATCTCCTACCTGTATTAAACTTAATATCTTCTTACCAGTTACCTCTTATTTAAGCAAAAAACTTATAACACAGTCTCTATAGCTTAAATCTTAAGATGTTTTTCTTAAAACTGGCATTGAGACGATAATAAATCCACCCCGCATAGCTAATGTTTATAAAGAGAGGATAAAAACTCTTAAGGAAGGCTCTTTATCTATAACTTTAATCACACTCCACCATAAGTCCTCGCAAACTTGACAGCACCTCTACTTGTAATGATTTTCACATGAAAGAATTAAAATTGTTCGGAGACTAGTATTTTTGTAAACAAAGGCCGCTCGCACCTGTTAAATGATTTGATCTACAAAGCCTTCACAAAGCCGGCAATTTTTCCTTCTGCTTCCAAATTGCTTCCAAAATATTTTTCTTACTCCGAAGCATTTTTAAAAACCCTTGATTTCATTGGTGCGCCCGGCGAGATTCGAACCCACGACCCCAGGATTAGGAATCCTGTGCTCTATCCTGCTGAGCTACGGGCGCCTGTGACCAACTTAATATACATTGAATACAAGTGCAAAGGAATGTTTATAAACTTGGGGCAATTTAAGTAAGGGAAATATCAATTACCTAACACCCTCCCTTCACTCTCCAATATACTTAAGGCTTTTTTCATCAAGCTTACTTTTTTACTTTAGGACGCTGCTCAGGAGAAATCGGACGGGCATGTTTTTCGATATGCTCAATAATCATACCTGCAATATCTTTACCTGTCGTCGTTTCAATCCCTTCAAGCCCGGGAGAAGAATTAACCTCAAGCACTTTGGGACCCTCATGAGAACGCAGTAAATCTACACCAGCAATTTTCAAACCTAAAACGCGCACCGCTTTAAGCGCTGTACTTCGTTCTTGAGGAGTAATGCGGATCTTACTGGCAGATCCACCACGATGCAGATTACTGCGAAATTCATCTTCTGCGGCTTGACGCTTAATGGAGGCAACAACTTTATTTCCAATCACCAGGCATCGAATATCTGCCCCTCCTGCTTCTTTAATAAATTCCTGCACTAAGAAGTTAACTTTTAAGCCTTGAAAAGCACCAATGGCAGATTCTGCAGCTTTAGGGGTTTCAGCAAGAACCACACCCCGACCTTGCGTTCCTTCCAAAAGTTTAATGATCACTGGGGCACCCCCAACGATCTTTAGCAAATCCCGCGTATCATCAAGAGAATGAGCAAAGCTTGTAACAGGCATCCCAATCCCGCTTCGTGCAAGCAGCTGATGCGCATAGAGTTTATCTCTAGACCGCCCAATGGCAATCGATGAATTCTGACAATAAGTACCCATCATCTCAAATTGTCGGACAACCGCAAGGCCATAAAATGTAATTGATGAGCCAATACGTGGAATAATGGCATCATAAGTATCCAAGACACGTCCTTCGAGATGAATCTGAGGCATGGAAGAGGCAATATTCATATAACAGCGTGTTGTATTAATAATATCAACGTCGTGCCCACGTTTCCGTGCGGCCTCCACCAGCCTTTGAGTTGAATAGCTACTGGCTTCACGACTTAAGATCCCTATTTTAAGAATTCGCTTTTGAGGTTTAAGTCTTGATAATCCTTCATAGAGAGCAATTGATAACTCTCCCATAAGGCAGGAGGCAGTCGGATCGACATGAAGGCGATGCTCCATTGCTGAGCGTCCTAACAACATCCGGTAGGTCATTGTCTCCCGATTGGTAAGAGAAATCTCAACCGGCCACGTTTGAGAGCCAAGTTTGATAGAGGTGCGAATGATATATCTAAGTTCTGCCTCCCCATTCGAGCTTACAACTTCTCTTTGGCCAATCAATTCTGCATTGCAATAGACAACAATATCCGAGCGATCAGGAATCGGATGAATTCCGAATTGAACTTTATGCACTTTGCCTTCAAAGTAAGGACGAATATGAAAAGCATGCAGAGCTGACGTTTTGGCTCCCGTATCAATCTTAGCTTTAATAGCCGGTATGCCCATTTCGGGCAACGAAAGCCACTCTTCACATCCAATGGTTGTTTTGTGTTCTATTTGCATAATCTTTTATATCTTTGAGGAGGTTATTTATGAGCAAATCTGCTGCGCACAATGAAAATCAATACTTTTACCATAAGCGCACCGATACCATGTCATTACAGATCCGTAAAGTAGGCCTTCCAAGACATATAGATATGATTTCCTATTGTATTCTCCTATCAAAGATAGGTAAAAGGAATTTTTAAATTCCTTTTTATATAACACCATAAACTCTTTAAAGCAGCATTAATAATATGATAATGCAGAGGTAGTATTTGAGTGTTCGGCACTTCTCTGCCTATCAATATCCAAAAGGGCTAATCACCACCCACCTGTACGATCCACTCAGCCCATAAATTAGCAAAGAAAACGAGTCTAATTAACGTTAGGGATCTCCGTCCAAACTGTCGTATACCTGGGGCTGCGTTTATTGGCATTAGGACTCCATGCTTGAGTTAGCCCCTGAGCGCCAAAGATAAGGGTGCGTTGCCCCATGGTGGAATTGATCTGATCAATGGCTTGCATCAGCTTTTGCGATGTTGGCGAAGGTGAAGCCGCAAAGAGATCGGCCGTTTGAGTGTTGACCCTTGCCAATCCTAATAGGCATACACCTGCTTTTGCATAAGCATAGCCTGGCTTATAAAGCTGGGTGAGAGCATTTAAGATAATTTGCAAGATCAAGCGTGAATCATTGGTGGGGAGGATAAACTCTTTGACAAGGGTGTTGGCATATTGCGGCCCCTTATGATACTTGCTGGTGCGAATAAATATGGAAATGGCTGAGGCTTGCAACCCAGATCTTCTAATTTTCTCACAGGCTCTAATAGTGAAACATGCTATAGCATGCTTAAGGTATTCTAAATCGGTAATTACCTTGCCAAAGGTGCGTGAGACTGTGGTAGTTTTTTTGTCAACTGCTAAGTCTTGGAGGTCAAGGCAAGAGATACCTTGTAGTTCTTGTACCATTCGTGCCCCCATGACATGCATGATTTGTCGTGCCCTTGAAAGCGGCATACGTTTAAGGTCAAGGGCAGAGAAGATGCCATTGTGTTTAAGGTGCCTGGCATACTGACGACCTACCCCCCAGATCTTTTCTACAGGAAAAGAAGCTAACAAAGAATCAGGATCAGGATGCCTTGATAAGTTAAATACGCCCATGCCTGTGGTTTTGGCCATGTGGCTTGCAATTTTAGCCAAAGTCTTAGTTGAGGCAAAACCAATAGAAGTTGGAATGCCAATCCACTGTTTAAGCTTATGACGTATGTCATGTCCTAGATTTACAAGGTCAACATGATCAAAGCCTGTAAAATCTAAAAAAGCTTCATCTATGGAATAGATCTCAATGCGTGGCGCACATTGTCCAAGAATACGCATCATCCGATCAGACATCTCGCCGTACAAAGCAAAGTTAGCTGAAAAGAGACGTATATTATGTTGAGCAATGAGATCTTTAATCAGGAAGATAGGCTGTCCCATCTTTACCCCAAGAAGTTTAGCTTCATTTGACCGAGCAATTGCACAGCCGTCATTGGAGGATAGTACAATCACAGGCTTGCCTTCGAGCTTAGGCTCGAACACTCGTTCGCAAGACACATAAAAATTATTGGCGTCGATTAAACAAAACAATCACTGCACACCTTATTAATACACAACTAATTTACGTTCTTACCTTGCAGAAGCTTAGAAACTCAACCAAAAGTGAATGAGAGCTTCTTGATAACTATTTTTAGGGAATCACCCCTATAAAAGGCAATAACGTTGTCAGAAAAGCCATATTATAATCATAGTGAAATAAAAAGACAAAAGCCCCCAAGATAAGTAAGAAGTACACTGCAAGGAAGAGACAAAATATAAAGTGTAATAGGTGAGCAGGCTTGTTTATTCCTGGGTGGCTTTTAAATTTCATTTTATCTCTCCTATTGCTAAAGAACCTTTAATGATTATTGTTACATTAATCAAGATAGGGGTCAATAACTAAGAGAGATTAAAATTTAGACAAAGAGGTAAAAGCCTCAATAGTTCAAAGGTTAATTCATAATTCCTATGATTTGTCCTCAAGCTTATGCAGAGCTTCTGTGGATAACTGCTTTGGTATAAGGGTAGTTTCTAAGAGGGGATGATACTCCTCCTTAGATAATCTCCCTCCTCACCTAAAAGAACCTTATTAGAAGGTTTGAATGCGTATCAGAATTTTTCCGGGATTTATGTTTCTTAAAGCGTTAAAGCTTTTCATGGGCAAAGCTTTATGCTTTTGATTTATCTCGCAGGCAATTACTTATGAAAGGTTACTGCTTCTTTTTATCTCTTGCTAAATTGAGAGAAGATTTACCTGTGTGTATTTCTAATGGCGGGCTATGTCTTGTCTTTCGAAAGCTTATTTAAGGATCTTGAATCTCTAATTGAGATGGTTTTTAAGTTTTTTTATTTCCTCAATAACTTTCAATAAGTTGCCGACACCGTAATCACTTTTCTCGGTAGCTTTTCTCTCTAATTTTGTGGGGCTTTCTTTTCAAATGCAGCATCCTATCAGCTCTTTCAGATGCTTTATCAAGCCTCATTTTTTGCTGTTCTTTCCCTTCCTCCTGAGGTAAAGGCGTAGAAGGAGAAGTAATCACCTTGGTTTTTTGAAGATTTGGAGATTTTTCTATAGGGTCGTTGACAGGTAATGTTGCTCCTATCTTATGGAAAGGATAGAAATAAAAAACTGACAAAAATACAATGAAAATTTTCCACATAATAATCTTCCTTATAGTAATTATATATGAACTCTAAATTATTTTACTTTTAATAACAACCTATTTCTTCATCATCTGCTGTTGCTGTAATACAACCAAATACTTTAATTGTTACAACCTGGTTTCCACTTATTTTTATTAGCGGCCCCCCACTCATCCCTTTTCCTGTCGAAGCTCTATGTTTAATTGAACCATTGTTGAAAATTGGGTTTCTATCACTCTTTTTCGTTGCTTTATAAAATACAGCTGACGTTATAAATAAAGGGGAAACGCCTAAGTCATCAAGCAAAGAAAAATAAGGCTGGTCTTCAAATTCTGCCAAATCATAATGAGGACATCCTGGATATCCAATAGCAAAATAACGTTCACCTTCATTAAATTTGATTGCAGAAGCTCTTCCTTTATTAATCACACTAAAATCTACATTAACTGGATGCTTATATTGTTTCTTCCACCCCCCCTTAAAACGTGCAAAAATTATATCCTCATTAACTGCAAATCTTGGTTGAGTCATCAGTAAATTGTTATTAGGAAAAATTTTACGACCAGATGGAGTTCTTTTAGATATTGTATAATCCTTGATTTCAAAAGAGTTTTTGTGCGTTTTTAAAAAATTCAATAAATTATCATGGCTCTCAAGAGGAACTCGAGATTGGGTTAGGGGTACTCCCAGCTCAGGATCAAGATATTTGTTTGCGACAAAGTAAGCACCAATAAGATGAGATCGTCCTTCTGTCTCAAAATTATGTGCACAACTAATAACTCCATTCAGTTGTGCCCCAGGGGTCAAATTTAAAGGTTTATTGCTGTCTTGACGATCAAGCGAGGCTAAAATGCCACTTCCTAATCCGTTTACAATAGGTTCTTCTCCGGGAATTTGAGTAATTATATAGATTCTTCCAACTAAGCTATTTAAGGCGTTTTGTACAAGAAGAGGAATATCAGGATGATTAAAACTACCTCTCACCCCTGCCTGGGTAAAAAGTTGCTGATCAAGCTTTGCAAGATCACTCCTATACTCTAACCTTGAAATATGATAGTCAAAATAATCACGGCAGATTTCCGGAAGACCATATAGCGCTAACTTACAAGCAGAAACTAAAGAAATGAATTCCTCTTGATCGTGAAGCCTATTTCTATTAATTAGATTGTATATAGACTTATTAAATTCTTCTGCTTTTTCCTGTAACTCCTCTAGGGTTGTTGCATAAACCATCTTTTCATAAGCTTGCCTCAGGTATTCTTCTGCACTTTCATTTTCTAAAGGTAAATGTAAAGCAGGCCAATCAAGAATTTCTGAGAAATCAATAGGATGAGAATCTTCCGAGGTAGATCTTTGGGGGGCACGACTAGGAGCTAATCGGTAAGTGTTTCTGGCAACCCTATATACTACGCTAGGTTCTTTAGCTACGTAGGACCATGTACGGCAAGTCAAAGAAGCATGAAAAAGATCTCTATAACTTGGTAGAAATGAAAAAATATGTGAAAGAATTTCTGGAGTGCCCAACGGAGGCGTAGGATCAGAGGCCGGTACGGGTTGAGATGGAAAAAATACCAAAAAACTAATTAATAAAAATTTAATACGCATAATACACCTTTTTTAAAAATAATAAATTTTACTTTATTTCTAAATTATAAGCAAGTATTTTCTTAAAATTATATTATTAAATCTAAAATTAAAAAAATCTAAGACCATCATGATTACACATCGTCATGCGACCTGCTAAAAAGTAATCCTTTTTATAATACTTCTGACCATGACATAGATGTATGTAAAACTCGTAAAATCTCTATTCTTTCGTCTTTTACTCTATAAGGAATGATATAGGGAGACCCACTAAGGATTAATTCTCTGGTATAAGGAACTCTTCCGGGCCTACCCATTCCAGGATACTGACCTAATACCTCAACGGCTTCGTAAAGCCGCTTTGCAATATTATTGGCAGCTTGAGAGTTATCTCTTTGAATGTAAGTGTGTAGCTTCTGTAAATCTATAACAGCTTCTTCTAACCACCTTATTTGCATTTGGGAGCATGCTTTTCTTTAGAAGTGCCCCAGCTTGCAAGCCATTCTTTGACTCTACTATGTTCTACAAACTTAGCATTCCTACTATCAGCTTTCTTAAAAGCTTCATTTATTGCTTGTACTTGCCAAGATTCATTTTCAACATATCGTTTCAAAGCTTCCTCAGCAATAAAAGAGCGGCTTCTCCCAGAAGCTTGGGCAAGCTGATCAATTTTGTTCTTTAGTGTTGAAGTAACCCGTACACTTAAAGTTGTTGATAGGGGATTGAGGTTATTCATCATACTCTCCATTATTAATTGTATACAATATATATGTAGTATACATTATATGCACAAAGGATACTACTTTCATTTAATGCTTTTGGTACTATGTGCTTAATTGAACATTCCTCTCAGATCTTATTTCTAATTCATGTTTTAAAATAGAGGGCCTTTAGAAATAACAGCACGCCAAGCACGTCTTTAATATTCATGATCCCCATTTTTCAACTGAACTTTACAAAAACTATCCCCTACCATTATAGCTCCATCATACAATATTGCTTTTGAATAAGTTAATACCCATTCAGGAGGTAAAACCTCCTTATCCTTAAGTAATTTCCCCATAGGTTCCATTCCAGTTATTCTTAGCAAAAGCTTGATGGCCTTCTGTAGAATCATTGAATATCATCTACACCTTAGATATGTCATAAAAGCATTGAGTAAGCTTAGCAAGGTTTCCTTGCTAAGCCTATTTCTTTTAAAAACTAAGATTTATTGAAGTCCCTACGCCAATTCTTGCATAATTGATGCATGGCATTGCAGGGGTGGTAAGAATTATCAACGACGATTGTAATTTGTTGCAAAAGTGTGTTGATGGTTAGAACATTTTTTTCTAATTCTTTTAAAAAATGTTCGAAAGTGCTTATATTCATATTAGCCACGTCAAATCTCCTTGTTAGATTGGCTGGTTAGCAACGCATCGGTGTTGGTGCACCTTTGCGTTGCGCTTATTATACTTGCCATTTCGGAAATCAGCAATGGTTCTTTTTCGATTTATTCAATGCAATCATTATGATCTTATTGGGAGTAATTTTGCCTTTTTATGGCTAAGAACTTAGGGAAGGACGCTTTCTTAAATTTTCAAGATTGACTGAAGGTTATTCTTGTCGGGATTTATAGCCTTTCTTGATCTTCATTAATTGGGCATGAGCTCTGGCTTTGTGCTCTTCTGCTACTTCTCCCTCAATTTCCCCTTGCAGGTTATAACGGTGATCTTGAATGGCCAGGGTTTTTTGATAGCGGGAGTTGTAAATGTAGTACCCTAATGCTTTTTGCAGTTTGGATTTTGAGTACTTGCCCTTTAAGGCTTTTTGCAAATCCTTGACTATGCCAACCTTCAAAGGCTTAGGGTTTTTGAGGCTAAAGGCTTGAGGATAACGTTCACACAGCATTGAGAGGATGGGTTTGAGCTCCTCAATGGCCCTTTGCCTTTGCGCTTTCTGTTCTGAGCTTGGACTGCCCGGATGGTGGCTTCCTTGGAGCGTACCTCCCATCTTTCCATGTACTCCTTGCTGTTGATCCTTATCTGGCATCTTAAGGCTAGGCTAGTCCAAGCTTGATAAGCGATTAGGAGACTTAGTCATGAACGCAATCTCTTCGTTTTATATTGAGATTATTGCTAGCTTCTTAAGCAACTGCGTCTTTGAGCGTTTTACCAGCTTTAAACTTTACTTGCTTAGAAGCAGCAATCTTAATGGCTTGGCCTGTCCTAGGATTACGGCCTTCTCTTGCCTTCCGAGCAACCACTGAGAAGCTGCCAAAGCCTGTCAAAGCAATATCTTCACCTTTAGCAAGTGCGGTTTGGATGGTATCAAAGATGGCGTCTACAGCTTTAGAAGCACTCTCTAGGCTTTTAAGGTTTGCAGTTTCTTTAACATATTTGATGAGATCAGTTTTATTCATAGTTTGGGTTTCCTTGCTCTGGTTATCAATATTTAAAACATTCCGCAACTTGTAGTCTCTCATACTTAGATCGAGATACGCCTTCTATCAAATCATGACTTCGGATTCTTTTAAAGTAAATTGTTGAGAAAAAGTAAAACCAAACAAGCTAACTCTCCTCTGTAGAAGGCAACCCCATATCTTCAGGTTCTGTTAAAGGCTTTGTATCGAATGAAGGTAGTACCCTTTCTTCCAAAGGAAATGTTCCTAATAAGAAAAACTCACTCTTTATCGGGTGTAAGACAACCTCAGTCACGGTGTAGGAGTGATCATGGTTATCTTTCCATTTGCGGGTTTGTAATTGCCCTTCAATATACACTTTTGTGCCGCGCGTGACTTCTCGTTCAATCAAGTCTACAAATCCCGGATGGAACACGACGACACGATGCCATTGGGTGCGTTCTACGAGTTGTTGCGTCAGTTTATCAGTCCAATAGTCTGAGGTCGCTACCCTGAATATAGCAACCTTCTTGCCGGACTGCGTGTGACGGATTTCAGGAGGGCGGTCAATATCGCCTATGAGGTGTATCCTGTTTAAATAGCTTGCCATTATTGGCTATAAACTCCACATGTTATTTGTTCAAATGATTTATACCATGAATTTAACCTATACTAAGGGGTTATAAGGTTATGCTAATTCATTGGTAGGATTATTAATGTAAAAGAACAATTAGAGTCAATTTCATAGCTTTTGATTTCATGGTTACAGCCTATAGGTTTATGGGCAGTAAAGTACTTCTTAAGAAGCGAATTAATATGCATTTGAGTTTTTTCAATATCTTGAAAAACATAGCTTTTGCTGGTACCACGCTTGCTGATCCTACCAAAGGTTGTCTGGACGAGCCATTCCTCTAAGAGATCCTTGCCATACGAAATGCTATAAGCTCTGAAGTAATGGGCTTGAGGATTAACTGCTTCGAGTTAAATACTCATTAGAGGGTTGAATGAAGATCAGATCTTTGTCCTGGCTTTACGTTTCTCAAGTATTGAAGCTTTTCATAGGCAAAGTCTTTATACTTTTGATTTATCACGCAAATGATTATTACTGAGAGGTTATAGAAGTATTATCTTCCGAAAGCCTGTTTAAGGCTCTTGAATCCTTAATTGAGTTGCCTTTTGAGTGTCTTAATTTCCTCAACAGATAGGCCTGTGGCTTGGTTAATTTGTTCGAGACTGACACCAAGATCCAAAAGATTAAAGGCAACATCATGTAAGGCTTCTAATTTTCCCTTTTCTATGCCTCGGTTGTAGATTTCAGGTTTAAATTGTTCTAAGATACTCATAATTCTTTCCTCATTTAATGATGCTAAGCCTTGGGTGAGGGTCTCTACAAATGCGTCTTTGTCTAAGACTTCTCCTGCTTCCACAACATAAGAAATAACTGTATAAATATACCCCTCTTCACCTTTTTCTTCAAGGGCTTTGAGTATACGCACGACCTCTCTTAAGGTTGGAAGGATATCTTGATCCCGGATATGCTTGGCAACCAGGGCTGCTGCTCCAAACCAAAGGTGTTGCTTTAAGGCCTCATCAGAGACTTGAGTTAGGTCAACAAGGTGATAGGGATTGGTAAATATTGTCTTTGCAAGAGCCTTTTGAGATCCAAACAGCTCGAATAAATCCATGGAATGAATAAAGCGAGTTTTGCCGGTGTAAAGGACTAATGGATAGATCAGGGGAAGCTTCTGAGTGTTGGTTTTAATAAGGTGATGATCTAAAATTGAGATCATGTATTTCAACATTCGGAAAGGAAGCATCTTATCAGGAGAGGAGGCATGCTCAAGCAGTAAGTAGAGATAACCAGGCTCTCCTTGAAACTCCACCGAAAACAAAATATCTGCAATTTGTAGCCTGAGCTTATCGTTTATGAAGCTTTCTTTTTCAGGCGTAATCGAGGAAAAGTCGATCAGGTCTTTGACTTCTTGAGGTAGATTAGTCTCAAAGAATTCTTGGATGACCTTGGGGTTAGTCATGATAGCTCGTACGAAGCGGTCGTGAGGAGAGGCAATATGGTTTTTGGTCATAGCTCTTAGGCTTTAAAGTTAGGTCTCGGATCTTAACATACTGCCCCAAAGAGACAATGCTTATGAAAGCAGAAAAACAGCAAATCATATTCTTCTCCTCCTACTTTCTAAGGGGCTATTGTAAATAGAATTTGTGAGTCTCTTTTTCGCTAGGAAATATGACTTTTTTTTATCAAGCTTCATCTAACCCTTGCTCATATCATCTTAGGAAAGGTTTTATCCATTAGGATAAATGGAAAGTGGTATCGTTTTATTGGTCGCTTGTGCATATTTATAGAGAGTCTGTAAGCTTGGAAGATGCCTTCCACTCTCTAAGCTTGCGACTGCAGATTGGGGGGCATGCCTCCTCCCTGCATTTTCATTTCCTGCTTTCAGGCTCTTTCTCTTATTTCTTTCTTCATTTACGTCTTCCTTCTTTTACTTGTTGGTCTTTGATGAGGGATTGGAGCTTGTCTCGATACTCTTCAACGATCTTAAGGGTCATTTCAGTACCGAAAGCTTCATGGCACCTTTCGAAGGCAAGATCAAAGAGACAATAAGATTGGAAACAGGCTTCAGAAGATGAAAGAGGATGCTCAAGCACATTTTCGAGCTTAACAAGTAAGGTTTTGCTCGTAATTGCAATTTGTGTAAGCTCATCAGCACTCAGTTGATCTCTAAAGTTTAAAGTAGGTTTAACCATTCTTTTTCCTTTCATAGATATTTCAGGGGATATAACTCATTCCATAAGTGCCTTTTTACCTTTGAGGCGCCAGAGCTTCATTTGATTGACGTGACCTTTATCATTTTGACCATCTTCTTGCAATTGCTTATTAAGCTCCAGTAGCGCTCCTAGTAGAGCCGCTGCAGGGTCAAAGGTATGTTCATCGCGTTGTAGGTCATCCCCTAGAGCAATATCAAAGGCAGTCACAAGTCCTGACTTATCAAGAATGCCCCCGAGTTGTATCAATGTACGTGTGCGTGAGGAACGAGGGTTACTTGCTTGATAGTGACTGCCTGTTATTCCTTTCTCAAACCTAACTTGTTTACTTCTTGCAGATTCCATTCGTCTTAACTGGCCTTCATAACGTCTGAGCTGTTGCAAGTTTTTGAGCAGGGACATCTCCAACTTTTGGTTTAGCGTTTTTAGCTGTTCTTTTGGGATGAAGAAACCTCTCCCCAGCATAATGCCAGGCCTCCGCTTGTGAAGGGTTAGCTGTAACTACCTTATAAGCTTCAAGCAGTGCTCCTGTGAGTGTAAAGAGGTTTAGGGTGTGAGCCTCAGTCTTATGCAAGACTCTCAAGAGTTCTTGGTCGCGTTGTGCTTCAAGCTTGAGTCTTTGTTCTTGGAGAATCGCAAGTTTTTGTTGGATGGTGGCTGAAGGAGAAGAGCGTTTAGCCATAAAGAGAATATTCCAAATCAATAAATTACAAGTTAAGTTTTATGATGCAGAGCATACTCGCATATTCTTTATTTGTCATTGGTTTAATTCCATAGAACTAAATAATTTCTAATGCATAAACATTCTATCAAGCAAACACCTTTAACCTAGACAAACATCCACATGTCATTTATGGTGACCTGAGATCTTCTAAATGCGCACTTACGTCCCCTAGGGACTTTTGCGGCCCTTCCGGCGGATTCTTGTTTAACTTAAGGCACTATAGTAGCATCTCAATGGCAATCTATCACCTCACACAAAGTCATATTTCCCGCTCAACTGGTCGTACAGCTGTAGGTGCTTGGGCTTATGTCACTGCAAGTAAAGTCACTTGTGAACGTACGGGTGTGACCTTTGATTATGGATGTAAGGACGGCGTTGTCATGTCAGGTATGGTACTGACAGAACATGCACCAGAATGGGCACAAGAGGGAGAACAGTTCTGGAATGCGCTTGCAGCCTTTGAAGATCAGTTAGGTCAACAGCGTTATAAAAACCCTGAGAGGCGTGAACAGATCTTGGGGCAAGTCAGAGAAGGTTTAACTCAAGAGTTGGCTCTTCCGCGAGAACTTACGATTGAACAAAACCACGAGTTAGTGCTCGATTATATTGCTCAAAACATTACATACAGAGGTCTTGAATGTGGCTACGGCATCCACTGGGACGTTGGTAATCCTCATGTGCATATCATCGTTTGCGAGAGGAAGTTTACAAATGAGGGAACCTTTTCTCCTTGTAAGAAAAAAGAACTACAGCAACTTCCCTTTCTAAAAGCCAGCCGTGAGTTATGGGCTGTCCTTCAAAACCAACACCTCTTAAGGCATGGCTTTGATCTCCAAGTGGATCACCGCTCTCATAAAGACCGAGGGTTAAGCATCCTGCCCACTATCCATGAAGGGTGGTATGCCCAAGCAAAGGCTCGGCAAGGTGAGAGGATGGACCGATTAGAGATTAATGCGTCCATTAAAGCCCAGAATGCAACTTTAATTACGGAAGCGCCTCTTGAAATCTTGAAAGAGATCTCATCTCTTAAAGCCACCTTTAGAGAGCAAGATCTTACAAGGCTTATCTTCAGCCGGGTGCAAGGTGATGAGACCTTGTTCCATGCTGTACATGGCCAAGTGATGAGTCATTCAGAGCTCATTAAGGTTGGAAGTGATCTCTCAGGGCGAGAGATTTTCTCAACAGCCGCCTATAGAGCTTCAGAAGAAGCTCTCATGCATACAGCCCGAGAGCTTTCTATAAAGCAAGCTCATAAGCTCAATGCAGTAAAGGTTAATTGGGCTTTAAAAGAGCGCTACGCTTACTTTAATGGGGACCAAAAAGCTGCAGTTCGAAAGGTATGTGACCGGGAAGCTTTAAGCGTGGTGATTGGTCGGGCAGGAACAGGTAAGACCAGTACAGTATTGATGGCTTCATCTATCTTGTATCAACAAGCTGGTTACCAGGTCCGTGGCATGGCTCTTGCAGGCGCAGCTGTCGATAACTTAGTCCAAGATCTCAATATCGAAGCTCGTACTATAGCGGCTTGGCAGTGGGCCTGGGACCAATATGACAACCTTAAAGCACAGTTGCCTCACCTTACACTTGAAAGCCTTGAGCACAATAGAGCCTTGAAACAGCTTGAAACCCTCAAAGATAGGCAGTTAACGTCTCGCGATGTCATCATCCTTGATGAGATTGGAATGGTGGGTGTGCCAACTCTAGAGCGTGTGCTTGCCAAAGCAAATGCAGTGGGCGCTAAAGTAATAGGAGCAGGCGATAATCATCAGTTTGCAGCCATTGAAGCAGGGGACGGGTTAAGGGCACTTTTAAAGCAAGTAAAAGCTGCAGAGCTGAAAGAGATCAAACGGCAACATGTTCCCTGGATGCAAGAGGCCTCTAAAAAGTTTGCTGAACTGCAAACCGCAGAAGGGTTAGCTCAATACCATGAAAAGGGCTGTATTCATTGGCAGGAGGCCGAAAAGGAGGCGTTTAGCCAACTTGTGAATGATTATCTCCAAGATAAGCTTCTTGCCCCTGAAAAGTCTCAATTAGTTCTTGCCTATACCCGTGGCCAGGTTGAAGCGCTTAACATTCTGATAAGGGAGCGGCTCATAGGGCAAGGCCTCTTAAAAGAGTTTACCAAGATTGGCTATAAACAATACGCAGTGGGTGAACGAATCGTCTTTTTGAAAAATGATAACCAAGGAAAAGTGATAAAGACTCTCTCACCTTCAAAAGAAGGAACTAAAGCCCTACAAGGGGTTAAGAATGGGTCCTTAGGAACCATATATGCTTTTGACCCTTATACCCTTTTCGTCAAGCTTGATGACGGCCGAAGTATCAGGTTTAGCCCACAAGAGTATAAGTCCTTTCAGTATGGTTATGCTGTCACTGCCCATAAGAGTCAAGGGGCAACTGTTGATCATGTCTACGGCATGGCTTCATCCTTTATTGACGCCAAATCTTCCTATGTAATGATGACCCGTCACCGAGATAAGGTAGGGCTTTATACAAGCGATGAGGCCTTTGAAGATTTTACGGCCCTCTCTCGTCAACTCAGTCGCGTTCAGAACAAAGACCTGGTCCTTGATTATACAATTACTGAAGAGCACCGCCCTTTCTGGCAGCGCGTACAAGACTACGTTGAGGTGACCAAGGCTTTAGCTGAGATGCGCAGTCACTTTGAAGAGCAAAGTGAAGTTACAGCAAGAAAGCTCTCCCTAAAGTGTCATACAAAGCAAGCTTTTCACTCTGAAAGCTATCAAGCTCTTAAGGTTGAACGTGATGGGCTTGCTAAAACTATTGCACGGAACTGGAATTCCCACGGCCTTTATGTACAGCAATGTCATATTCCAAGGGAAACTCTTGAAGTTCATGCAGGACTACGTTCCAAGCGGCTTACTGAAGCTGAAAAGCGTGCTCGAGACAGAGTCGAGCTTTATGCTGACACTGCCACTAAAGCTCGAGATCTCTGGAATAAAATCAAGCTTACTCATCCTGGAGCATCAAGCCGTCAGCATGAGAAATACGGGGAGTTTGAAAGTTTGCGGCTTGACCGTGATAGCCTTGCCAGCACCTTAGAAGACAATGCAAGGATTCATAGGCCCTTCACCAAAGATAATGGCATTAACTGGCAAGCTATTAAAAGCCAAACACAAGCTCACCTGCAAAGAGGATTGGAGAAGAGCTTTTATGAACGATTGAGCGTTGAAGAAAAAGCCCATTTTGAGCAAGTCAAAGCCTACTTGCAAGCTCAATATGAGTACGCAAGGCTGGCATGAGCTTAAAGGAGAGGGATACCTTAAGAATAAACGGAGTAAAAACAGGAAACAATTAGGCAACATTAAGGCTAAAGATCGCGCTCTTAAACCATGGGAGAATGATGGCTTTGAAGCCTGGACAGTATTGCGTA
>JACVCA010000286.1 GCA_016742295.1 Alphaproteobacteria bacterium
CCTTTATGAGCATCAAAAAGAGATTTTATGAACCCAACCTTACTGATTTTTTGCTCATTGAAGTCACAAACAGCATTTGCTCTTATCCTCTCAACCTTATTACCTTTTAACCCTATAGGGCCGAAAAAGCGGACAAGTTGATCCTGCATACTCATAAGCTTATTCTCTTTGTCAATAAACAAAGTCGAGATATCTTCTTGGTATTTCTTAAGTTTTATAGGATCTTGCTTAGTATCCTCGGGGATTAATCCATTATAAGCATCGGATAACTTTATATTACTTCCCATAACAGCTGACGTACAGAGAATTGAAGATAGTAGTAGTGAAGAAAGATTAATTTTCATGAAAAAACCCCAATAACTTGAATTATTACTAAAAAATTTTAAAATAAGACCCTTAATCGTATATCACCTTCGCTTAATAGACACAATAGATTACTTCTTACCTCCTGATTGTTATGAATATAAGATTTAGTTTTACAAAGGAATATTTATTGAATATCTAGGCTCTGATGGTAGAGGAGGGGGAAATTTTTATGCGGCCATTTCTTGGAAAGATTCAAATCAAACAATTTCGTCAGATGTTGAAATTTAAATTAATTTATGATTGTGAAATCCATCTTATTGTCTTATAGTCAGATTAATTGTTTATTGATTATGGTTAGGTCTTTTTTTATGAAAAATAAGTTTATTTATCTTTCAGCTCTATTAGTTATTAGCACTATATTGATCTATCCCACATGTGCATCTTTTGATGCATCAGGAACTTCTTACTTGCCGGTGAAGAAATCCAAACAAGAAGTATTAGATCAAGCCATTGCTGACTGCCAGCAATTTATAGATTTTGAAGAGCAATTTCTTGATTTTGCTCGCAAAATGAATATGGAAAAACCTGATTCTATTATGGACCTCCAAGCTATCGAATGTAATATTGAATCACAAAGGCAGGTAAAAAGGTTACTGGAAAGCTTTAACGCTAAAAGTTTTGATGCAGAAAACTTGTTAGTAAAATTATTAGATCTTCGTTTTGATTTTCTTGATACTAGACGAGAAATAATGATATCAGTCCGAGAAGAAGTTAGAAAAGTTCTAAGTTCTTCAGACGCTTTTAGGACCAAAAAAAAACGTCCCATTTACGGCCCTACTAGGCCAAAAGCTTTTGAAGCCTTAAGCCCCTATGGTCAGTTCTTAGCCCGCTCATCAACTGATCGTTATCAATTCTTAAACAAGCTTATTATTACTCTATGGCAGCTTATAGATCCACGGTCCCTTAGAGCTCAAACCAAATTAAAAGTCAGATGCTCTACGACTCTGTGGGCAAACTTAACTGGGGAAAGAGATTACTTGGGGCATCCAGATGAAGCAATACTTATCTATGATGATGAACCTTTTCCATTTAATAAAGATTGGATTAATTACGATTGCTATCTGCGGGAATGGCCAACTAAAATTGAACTGTTAGGATGGGGAAAAGGCAAAAGCATAGAGATTTTCAGGACACCTTACGACCGTAGTTTAATGGATCCAGACTTTGAGCACTATGGAAAAATTGATGAGGCGCCTTATCCAGATTGGCTGAAACCGCTTCCACAGAATTTTCTTAAGGGAGAAACACCTTCCCTCCTAAGTAAGTCTGGTACAGAGAAACCTGCTGTCCAAAACAAGAAAAAACCTAAAAAGTCTTCTAAAGTTAAAAATAAGAGAAAGCAAAAAAAATCGTCCAAAGCTAGAAAAACCCCCAAAAGCTGCGACATTTATCAAGAACGACAACCATTACCTAAACCAGAAGCAGAGAAAATTTCTTTAACGAAAACTGATTTACCAGGTCCCTTAACTCACCTTGAGGATGCTGAAGTGTTAGTCATTCCTGAA
>JACVCA010000287.1 GCA_016742295.1 Alphaproteobacteria bacterium
CCCCTAAAAAGGAAATTGTAAAAGTTAACTCCACCATTAAAATTCCGAAAAAAGTACCAACGTTATTTTCATGTTAACTATCTTCTATTTGCTATTTTGCCATTAAGGGATAATAATATTAGATTTTATGCGGATTTAATAGATTAAATCTATATTTAAACTTAAAGCTCCTAAAGTTAAATTTTTATAAAAAATTATACTTGGGGTGGGGTTGAAAATTATAATTAAATATATAACTTATAACCACAAATAATGAATATAATATTTAATAAAGTTTTTTGAAATTACTTTTTATGCTTTTTTAAAGATATAAAATTTAATAGTTACTCCATTTGAAAAGGTGAACTTATTAAAGGATTTGGAATGCGCTTTAAAATCTTTCTTATGTTATTATGTTTAATATTTTCACCCTTATGCTTTGCTTGGGCAAGTGAGGAGAACCTTGAAGAGTGTCACTTCTCTACAAAACGTTTAGAATATGCTTTAGACACAGAAGAGAAGGAACTAAACCACTGGGATATGCTCCCTGAAGAACTATGTCTCCAAATTTTTGATAATTTAAATCTTGCTGAACTCAGCATTATCCAACCAGTATGTAAGCATTGGTACCAAATTGCAAAAGATGAGATCTTTTCTCCTTCTTATCTAATTCTTAAGAGGCCTCTTAAAATTCTTGCAAGAAAGATAGGACAGCATGAAGGTGCGCTTAGAAAAGTAAGACAAGAAATTGATAGCTGTATGGGAGAGTTCTCTATACGTGCGAGGTTTTATTCATCCCCGGATGCTTTGCATAAGTCTCTACTAACGCCTTTTGCTGCAAGACAGTTACTTCGCACTCCAAAGCTAACACCTTTACTTTTTGAAAGTAATATAACAGCAAAGGAAATCTATCTTGCTTTAGAGACGAATATCCTTGATGAGGAATTACAGAAGGCCATAAAAAGATATACAGACTCTATGCCCGTCTCTGTTTGGCAAGGAAGCATATTCACAAAAGAATTTGTAGATCTTATGCAGCTTCATCTTCCTTATTTTAAGGCATTTTACTTCCTTTCTTTATATAGTTGCCCGGGTAGTAACCTACTCTTAAAACTATTAAAACAAATCTTTGAGGAATTGGAAAATCCTTTAATGTATGTAGAGGAGTATGAAGCATCATCCCTTTATCTTCCTCAAGCCATGATCAATTTAGAAATGTCTCCTTCAGGTTATAATAAGATAGGTATGTTCTGTCATTTCTGGAGAAAAAATAGTTTCCATCAAGTTTATCAACGGCAATGGCAAGCCTATGAGGAAACTTTCTTAAAGAGAGCGGCCGTAGAAGGATTATCAAAGGCACAATTTAAATTTGCAAAACTCTTGCATAAGAAAGGAGCTTTAGAAGAAGCTGAAGATTTTTATCGGCAGGCAGCAAGTCAAGGCAAAATAAAGGCATATTTTTATTTAGGAGATGTTTTAATTGAACAAAGCAAATACAAACAAGCAGAAGAGATTTATAGGCATAATTCAATTCGATTTATGCCAGAAGCACAACGCATGCTTCGTCATGTCTTATTAATGCAGGTAAAAGTTAAGGATGCAAAGGAGGTTTATATTCAGGCTGCCAATTGTGGCCATGCTTCTGCCCAATATGAGAGGGGCAACTTTTTATTGCTGCAAGGAAAAATATGACAAAGCAAAAGAATTTTTGCATAAAGCTGCAAGTTAGAATCATTTAGATGTACAATATAAGCTAGCGAAATTCGGGACATTTAACTAAAGAATGATAGTAGGGGGTTAATGAGCTCATCAAGAGTTCCAGGCGTTTGAATGTGGTGAAAAAGAAGGAGAGAGGATTCAACCATCTCAATGCTTCTTGAAGTAA
>JACVCA010000288.1 GCA_016742295.1 Alphaproteobacteria bacterium
GCCCTCGAGGAACGGAGGATGCGAGTTTCCCAGCACTCCGCTCGAGCCTTTAAAAGACGGGTTAGTGTCCGTCCAGTATGCCATGTAAGAGTAAAGGGTAGATTTGCCGGGTTAACTTTTTCATTATTATCCTTTTCATAAAGTACTCTTTATAATCGGGATGATAAGGATGTGCTTTCCCAATAATCTTCACGTGTCGTTGAATTCGAATACGATTAGCCTTTGCTAGGTCTAGAATTAGGGTTTCTCCCTTTTTCTTGAGTTTTGCAAAGAACTGCCATAGGTAAAGCTCACGTTTCCTGAAGTATTTTGTCTTCAGCCATCGTTTTCCTTTCCGAGGATGTCGTTTTCTCATCCAATGTTCCAATGCTTGATGAATACGATGATCAACTTTAGAAAATATTTGTGAAGACACAACATGACGGTAGTAATGAGACCATCCTAGAATCTTGGGATTCAAGAGATGGATCAGGTTCTCCGTTTTTGCTGCTATGTTAACCTTGATAGTTTGTCGGACATCATTCAGAAATTTCTTGATGTTTGCCTTTGAAGGTTTAATCAGGAGTTTTCCGTTTTTATACTTGCGTACATTAAAGCCCAAGAAGTCAAAGCCTTCTTCAATGTGGGTGATTTTGGTTTTCTCTGTTGAGAGCTCCAGCCCCCTTTCCTTAAGGAATCTTTCTACTACGGGTTTGACAATGAGTTCTAGGAGTTCCCTAGAGACTCCGCTGATGATAAAATCATCAGCGTAAAACTCCCCTTGCACTTTACTATTCTTTTTGAACAAGCGACTTAGCTGTGCCTCCAGTCCTGAAAGAGCGAGTAGAGTTATTGTTGGTGATATTGTCCCCCCTTGTGCGACGCCTTTTAGAGTAGGGTACCACGTTCCCTTTTCTATATAACCTGTCCTTAAAAATTTTCTTAAGATAATCTTATCCATTGGAATATTTTCAAGGAGCCATGTTTCATTGATATTATCGAAGCATCCTTTTATATCGCCTTCTAAGCACCACTGTGCTGAGTTTTTCCTAGCGAAGAGCAAATAACACTGTCCAATAGCATCCATGGTAGACCGCCTGGGGCGAAAACCATAGCTGTTTGGGTCAGCTTTTTCCTCTGCAATAGGCTCTAAAGCTAAATGGTATAAAGCTTGGGTGGCTCTATCCTTCATGGAAGGAATAGAGAGTGGCCTGAGCTTTTTGCTATTTTTCTCGATATAAATTCTTCTTAAAGGAAGAGGTTTGTATCCTCTTCTTTTTAAGGAGAAGACTGCTTTCATCTTTTGCATTGGTGTCCGCCATAAAATACGATCGCATCCTGGCGTTCGTGCTCCTTTACTTTCTGTGACTCGTTTTACTGCTAAGCACTTGCCGTAAAACGAGTGCGTCAGAAGACGTTGGAGAGCTTTCGCCCTACCAAGTTTTCCTTCGCGCATAGCCTTGGCGATACGGACTTGAAGCCGTTTGACCTGCTTCTTTATGGCTTTCCAGTTGAGCAATTGCCACTGAGAGGCTAGAGAGGCACCAATCAAAGTATTCTTTGTTGTCATTTGCGTTTCCCTATTTAAATCGGTTCTTCAAATTATCTCACCAATAAAGACCAGTTGGACGTCTGCCCTCTTTCGAGTCAAGTGACATTTAAACCCGTATCTGCCCCATTACAGGACAGCATTCGCTTCTTCCAACCTCCCACTCCTGCAAAGCCATAAGCTTGTCTTGCGATTAGCTGTCCCAAAGGGAGCTTTACAAGGTTACCACGTTCCGCTTACAGATTAGTGTTGACTTAGCTGTCTGCTATGGACCAGGAAGTTCTTTTGACCACGAGGGAGCGAGACCCCTCACTCTTTCCAACTTCCTATGCTAT
>JACVCA010000003.1 GCA_016742295.1 Alphaproteobacteria bacterium
GTCATGCAGATTGGCGTGTCCTCAATACTCAAGCCTTAGTTGTGGGTAAAGTATCCGAGCACGGCAATCAAGTCAGGATGGAATTCCAGCTGTATGATGTCTTAACCCAGCAAAGGATCGGCGGCTTTGCTCTTGTGGGTGATCAAAAAGATTGGCGCCGAGTAGCTCATAAATTCGCTGATGCAATTTATAAAGCAATCACAGGAGAAGAGGGATATTTTGATACGCGAATTGTTTATGTTGCCGAATCAGGCTCAGGACGTTTCTTAAAAACAAGACTAGCTATCATCGATCAAGATGGCGCTAATCATCGCTACATCAGTGATGGAAGAACTCTTGTCATGACACCTCGGTTTTCACCCAATATGCACCAAATTACCTTCATGGACTACGGCCCTACCCGTAAAACTCCTCGAGTGTATGTTATGGATACGAATAGTTTACAAAAAAGACAACTTGGCCACTTTCCAGGTATGTCTTTTGCCCCACGCTTTTCTCCTCATGGAGAAAATGTAATTATGAGTTTGTCTCAGCAAGGTAATAGCTCGATTTATACAATGAACTTAAAGACAGGTATAGCACAGAGGCTTACAACTGGCCCCGTCATTGATACATCGGCAAGCTATTCTCCTAAAGGCGACCAGATTGTTTTTAATTCGGACCGCGGCGGTACTCAGCAATTATATACGATGAATGCTGATGGTACGAATATCCAACGCATCAGCTTCGGTGGAGAAAGGTATGCAACCCCTGTCTGGTCTCCTCGTGGTGATTTAATTGCCTTTACAAAAATGGAGGGTGGACAATTTTATATCGGTGTGATGCGGCCTGATGGGACGGGGGAACGCCTTGTTGCTCAAGGCTATCTGGTTGAAGAGCCCACCTGGGCACCTAATGGTCGAGTCTTAATCTTTACTAGACAAGAACGGAAATCTAAAAGCCAGCTTTACATGGTCGATATAACTGGATATAATGAACAACGTATTTTAACACCAAATTCGGAAAATGCTCTAAGTCCTGCATGGTCTCCCTTAATCCCTTAATAATTAAGGATTATTATAGGTGGTTTATGACAGGAGCGTCTTACATATTCTTTTTAACCAGGGACGATTAAGACATGATTAGACAGACTTAAAATTTTGTGTTATAACAGAAGTGTTACAAATGAAAGAAACCAAGGGGATAAAATGAATCTTAAAATTACAACTGCATTAGCAGCCGCAATTGTTCTTGGTGCGTGTCATACACCACCATGCGATGATGAACTTACACAAGGTGAAGCTGGTATGGAAGGAACTGCAATTCCGGGTACTGCTCAAGACTTTATTCAACATGTACCAAATCAAGTTTTCTTTGAATTTAATAAATCAAGCCTAACTTCTGAGGCACATCATAATCTTGCTAAACAAGCTGAATGGCTTAGTAAATACCCTCAAGTTGGAGCTGTTATCGAAGGTCACGCTGACAAGCGCGGAACACGTGAATATAACCTTGCACTCGGTGAAAGAAGAGCTGTCGCAGCTAAAAAATACCTCGAGCATAAAGGTATTGCAGCCAGCCGTCTTAAGACTGTAAGTTATGGTAAAGACGTACTTCCAGCAGGCCAAGGTGATGATGAAGTAACACATCAGAAAAACCGTACTGCAATTACAAAGCCTGAGTAAGATTTTAAAAAATCTTCACTTCAAAAAAAGGGTTACCTAAATTATTGGTAACCCTTTTTTTGATTTAAGAAACTACTTTATTTTTTTTAACTACCAAGCTTCCCTTTTACGTTTGGTATCTTCAACCAGAGATAACACTTTTCTTTTCTTCTTAGTTCACGCATAATCGCTTTCAAGGTATCCACTTTAATTTTAAGACTGAGCCCCCCATGATAAAGCTATATCAAACTATTTTTTGTATGTTAGTAGGCCTTAAAAGTTTGAACGTTAATGCTCAAAATTTTAATTACACTCATCCCAAGACTGCTCAACTAATTTCAGGGGAACAGCATAGTAATACCGCACAACTTCAGGTCGAAATATTTCAAATACAAGAGCAGATGCGCACATTTCAAGGACGTCTCGATGAATTGCATAACTCTCTCAAACAGTTTGAAACTTATTTGAAGGCAGCTAATAATGATAATAATGCTCGGTTTGAGGCTCTTGAGAAAGCCAAAGCAGGATCTAACTCTCCTCATTTACCTCCAACCCCCGAGCTGCCCACGGATGCAGAATCTGCTTCACTTATAAAATCAAATCAAAATGCTAGTAACCAAGAGCTATCTGAAATACCAGCAGCACCTCAGATTCAAAATCAAGCTTCACTTTACACCATACCTGGACAAGGAATGGGATTACCTGAGGGTGAGGCACAACGGAAGTACACGTACGCCCAACAGTTACTTCAAGAAAAAAATTATTTGAATGCTGAAGCATCTTTTAAAGATCTTATTAAACAACATCCCGATGATCCAATTATTGTAAACGCCCGGTATTGGCTTGCTGAGATTTCTTTCCTAAAAAGAGATTATGCAGCTGCAGCCGTAGAATTTGGTAACGCTTTTGAAACTTATCAATACTTCAATAAAGGTAAAAATACATCTCAAGTTCCTTCCAAAGCTCCTGAAATTCTTTTAAAAATGGCTCTTTCACTCAAAGAGCTTGGTAAAATCGAAGATGCTAAAGTTATCGTGGCAAAAATTAGAAAATCGTTTCCTCATATGACGGCTGATGTAAAACGTCATGTTGATGCACTTGGCCATGAGCTGCAATCAAGATAATTTAAAAGGCCCCTCTTCCAAACTTACGACAGCCATTTCTTCTCAAGAATTTAGCAACTACATGGCAAGTCTAGCTCCCTTCGAACGTAATCCTGTCGTAGCGGTTGCTGTCTCAGGAGGGATTGACAGCCTTTGCCTTACTCTACTCTTGCAAAAATGGGTTCAAGAGCAACAAGGCCATCTTATTGCCCTTACAGTAGATCATGGATTAAGGCCGGAATCATCTGAAGAAGCGCTTCAAGTCGCAAAATGGTTAAGCCTGCATAATATTGAGCATCATATTTTATCTTGGCAAGGCTCTAAACCAAAGACCCGTGTTCAAGAGAATGCACGAAAAGCAAGGTATAAACTTCTCGAAGACTGGTGTAAAAAACATAACATTTTGCATTTATGTTTAGGACATCAAGCAGATGACCAAGTAGAAACTTTTTTATTTCGTCTTTGTCGAGGAAGTGGGATCGACGGTCTCGCTGGAATGTCTGCGATTGTAGAAAAAGCAGAGGTGAGAATTTTAAGACCATTATTAAAAATAAAGCGAGAGCGTCTGCAGCAAACCCTTTTAAATTTAAAACAAGAATGGATTGAAGATCCTAGTAATTTAGATGATCATTACACGCGCACTCGACTGCGGTACATACAAAAAACCCTTGAAGGGGAGGGACTAACTCTTGAAAGCCTCTCTAAAACAATCCAAAAACTAAGCTTGTCGCGTGCGGCGCTTGAAGATCAAACGACTGCTCTGCTTGCTAATTCCTTTCAGATTTTCTCAAGTGGTTATGGCATTCTTGACTTACCCCAACTTTTAGAAGCCCCCGATGATATTATTATGCGTGTATTATCCGTAAGCCTTACCTGCCTAAGCGGTAGTACCTATCCTCCCCGGCGAATTTACCTAGAACGCTTGAAAAATTCTATAATTCCTGGTATAAAGGTAAAAGGAAGGACGTGTTGGGGTTGCTCAATCATTCCTTGGCGCGGCAAATTATTAATATTACGTGAATTATCTGCTATTTCCGATCAAGTTTTGATAGATAACTCCAATAATATTGTTAAGTGGGATAACAGATTTAGGTTTGTTTTTAAGCAAAATCTTTCTAAAACTGTCATATTACAGAAGCTTGGGATAAATGGATGGGTTCAAATTGTAGGTCAACAACCAAATCTACAAAAAAAGCTTATCCCTGCTAGAGTACGTCCCACCTTACCTGCGTTGTGGCAAGGAGATAAAGTGGTTGCTGTGCCTCATTTAGAGTATTATGGGGCTCCTGAAATCCTTTCATCTGAGGATATAGGTCAGTGGATTTTTTTGCCTACCCACTCATTATGCAATCAATTCTTTACGGTTGGCTAATGAAGAAGTGCAGGCTGTAGAAGCAAATTGTAGTTAGAGGGAGAGTTTAAGTGAATAATTTTAGTCGTAATCTGGCATTGTGGATTATCATTGGCCTATCCCTGATTATTTTATTCAATATGTTCCAAGGGCCTACGGAGAGAACCACACGTGAAAACCTCGAATTTTCGGAGTTTTGGGAAGCTTCTAAAGATAAGAGAATTGTCAGTGCAGAAATTAAAGGTAATATCGTTACGGGCGCGTTATCAACCGGTAAACTTTATTCAACCTATGCACCTCAAGACCCTTCTCTTGCCCAAAAATTAACTGACATTGGAATCAAAGTTAAATTATCTCCTACTGATGAAGGCTCCTCTTCTTTCTTACAAATCATTTTATCATCATTCCCTATGTTACTTTTAATTGGAGTCTGGATTTTCTTTTTAAGACAAATGCAATCGGGGAGTAACCGAGCTATGGGGTTTGGAAAGTCTCGGGCCAAGCTTATGGCTGAGAAGCCAGGACGTATTACTTTCGAAAATGTTGCAGGTGTAGATGAAGCAAAAGCTGAAGTAGTTGAAGTAGTAGAATTTTTAAGAGATCCACAAAAATTTCAACGCCTCGGTGGAAAAATTCCCAAGGGAATACTTTTAGTAGGAGCCCCAGGTACAGGTAAAACTTTATTGGCACGTGCAATTGCAGGAGAAGCAGAGGTCCCTTTCTTTAGCATCTCAGGTTCTGATTTCGTTGAAATGTTCGTAGGCGTAGGAGCGAGCCGTGTTCGTGATATGTTTGAACAAGCACAAAAAAGTGCTCCATGCATTGTTTTCATTGATGAAATTGATGCGGTTGGAAGACATCGCGGAGCTGGCCTCGGGGGCGGCAACGATGAAAGAGAACAGACTTTGAATCAACTATTAGTTGAAATGGATGGTTTTGAAACTAATGAAGGCATAATTATCGTAGCTGCTACTAACCGTCCAGATGTTTTAGATCCAGCTTTACTTAGACCAGGAAGATTTGATCGTCAAGTTGTTGTACCCATGCCAGATGTAAATGGGCGTGAGCAAATTCTTGAAGTACACATGCGTAAAGTTCCCTTAGCAAAGGATGTTGATAGCCGGGTTTTGGCACGTGGAACACCAGGTTTTTCGGGAGCCGATCTTGAAAATTTAGTGAATGAAGCAGCTCTTCTTTCAGCGCGCCGAAATAAGCGTACAGTTGGAATGGTGGAATTTGAAGAAGCAAAAGATAAAGTCATGATGGGAAGTGAGCGACGCTCCTTAGTCATGACTGACGCAGAAAAGCAGCTTACAGCTTATCATGAAGCAGGGCACGCTCTGGTAGCATTTCACTCAGCAGCTTCAGATGCAATTCACAAAGCTACAATTATTCCTCGAGGACGCGCTTTGGGAATGGTTGTTAGGCTTCCTGAGGGCGATAGATTGTCAATGGCGCGGGATAAACTTGAGGCTGACCTTGCGGTGGCAATGGGAGGTCGTATTGCTGAAGAATTGATTTTTGGTAAAGATAAAGTTACCACAGGAGCAGCTTCAGATCTTAAATACGCCACTGAAATGGCTAGAAAAATGGTTACCGAATGGGGATTAAGTGATAAATTAGGCCCCCTAACATACGGTGAGCCGGATCAAGAAATCTTCCTGGGGCATTCAGTTACACAGCATAAAAGTATGTCAGAGGCTACTTCAAAAACCATTGATGAAGAAATTCGCAGGATTGTTGATCAAGCATATAACATAGCCTATAAAATATTAACAAATTTTATTAAAGATCTGCACAAGCTTGCCAAGGCCTTACTAGAATACGAAACATTGAGTGGTGAAGAAATTAAAGGTCTTTTAAAAGGGGAAAAAATTTCTCGCCCCGACCCTAAAATAATTACAAAAACGTCTAAAAAGCGTCCTTCTTCAATTCCAAGCGCAAAACCTAAAAGTTTTAAGCCTGAGCCACAACCTGGGGTGTAAATGAAAGTTCTTCAAGTGATGGCAGGACGGCATCATGGAGGGGCTGAAACTGCCTTTGTGGATACAGTCATAGCTTTATATAAGAGTGGTCTTCAACAAGAAATCATTGTTCGCAAGAATGCTGCCTGTAGTGAACTACTGAAATCACATAATATTCCTGTCCTTGAATTGTCATTTCGTAAGTTTATGGACTTCACCACTCGAAAATTAATTTCATCAAAAATAAAACAATTCAAACCTGATATTGTTCAAACTTGGATGAACCGCGCGTCTTCTTTCTGTCCGGTTGGAGAGTTCATCCATATCGGTTGGTTTGGCGGATATTATCAGGCAAAAAACTATAAAAACTGCCAATATCTTGTTGGTGTTACCCCTGATATTTGCCGACATCAACAAACGATTGGATGGCCTAAATCAAAGGTTAAAGTTCTAAGGACATTTTCTCATCAAAAACGTAGCCCTCCTCTTGAACGTGAACTTTTTAAAACTCCAAAGAATGCCCCTCTTTTATTAGCTTTGGCAAGATTACATTCTAAAAAGGGGCTTGATGTTCTCCTTAAGGCAATTGTGCAGATTCCCGAAGCTTACTTGTGGATTGCCGGTGACGGCCCTTTGGAACTGCAATTAAAAGAACTCACAAATACGCTAGGTCTTAACGAGAGGGTTCGTTTCTTAGGATGGCGCAATGATCGTGCTGCTTTACTAGCAACTGCAGATATATGTGTTTTTCCTTCTCGCTATGAACCTTTTGGAACTGTTATGGCAGAGGCATGGGCTCATCAAATTCCCTTAATCGCTGCTGCAAGTCAAGGTCCTAAAGCGCATATCATTCATGAAGTAAATGGGATTTTAACAGCGATCGATGATGTAGCAGGACTTACTACTGCTATTCAAAGAGTTATTAACCAACCTGAGTTAAAAGCCCGCCTTGTGCAAGGAGGGCTAGAGACATTTAATAAAGATTTTACAGAACAAGCTGTTGTAAATTCTTATAAAATATTTTACCAGCAGATCTTAGACCATTCATGTCCTTAAGTACGAGAATTATTTATACGCGCGAGGATATGCTATTAGCGTTTCAAGAAGCTTCTCAATTGCCTGATACTTTAGTTCTATCCAGCCCGGAAGCTGCCATTGCATTTGCGGGTGCTGGATATTATCAAGCTATGCTTAAAAATGCACAATCAATTTACCCTAACGCTAAGGTGAAATTTATTCTTGATTGTTCTATATACCCGGGGTGGGTAATGAGCGCTTTAAGACAGGGAGTCCGTTGCATAAGTTTTAGTGGAAACTCTGAAATTACGGAAAAAATTTGTCACCTTGCTCAATTTTATAATGCAGAGATTATCTTCAAAAACATTATCTTAACCTAATCAGCCGTCATTCCTTTAATTAATAAAGAGATATTATAATGCATCATCTTTAGATAAGTCGGCGCTACACCTTCAGGTTTTGACAATGCATCTGAAAATAAAGTGCCTCCAATTTTGACTTTTGCTTCAGCAGCTATTTGTTCAATTAATTTTGTGTTTGAGATGTTTTCTATAAAGACTGCCTTAATAGATTCCCTTTTGATTTGTTGAATTAATTGCGCTACTCCCTGTGCTGAGGCTTCGGCTTCTGTACTTATACCGATAGGTGCTAAAAATTTAATGTTATAATCCTTAGCAAAATATTGAAAAGCATCATGCGCTGTTAGCACTTTACGCTTGGCAACAGGAACTTTTTCAAATTGAATTTTTGCCCAATCATCAAGGCGTTGTAACTTTAATAAATAAATTCTTGCTCGTTTTTGATATTCAATTTTATGCTTGGGATCAAACTGAACTAAAGACTCAAGAATATTTTTTATATATTGTTTGGCATGGCGTATACTATGCCAAGCATGAGGATCTGGAATTTGAGCTTGCTTATCTTTTCTGGATGATACAAAAACGCTAGGTAATATACCCTTGGTTGCAATAACAACAGGCCCTTTAAACCCACAAGCTTCAATTTGTCTTTCAATCCACCCTTCAAATCCTAAGCCATTCATAAATACCATATCTGCTTGTACAATTTGTTGAGCAGTTTTCGGTGTAGGTCTAAAAATATGGGCGTCACTATCGGGCCCAACAATATTTATCACTTCAACGCGATCGCCACCTATTTGGTGAATGAGATCGCCAAGGATACTAAAAGAAGATATAACCTTAATTCTATCAGACCGCGATGAAAAAACCTCAATTTTTGATCTTTGTTGGTAAGGAGGACCATACCCTAAAAGGATACCTGCAAGGTAGACCAATCCCCCCAAAAAAAATATTTTTAAGAAACCCTTTCTCATTTATGGGTTTTCCATATACTACCATAGCGGCCAATAAGTAATGAGATTGTATAAAATAAACCTGCAACAAGAATAATGGAGGGACCAGAGGGCCAGATGTAATGATATGATAAAAGCAGGCCTGCATATCCGGATAAAGAGGCAATTATAAATGCTATAATGAATAGAGCTCCTATTTCTTCAGCCCAAAATCGTGCGGCAATCGCTGGCAACATCATTAACCCTAATGCCATCAGAGTTCCAAGTGCTTGAAAAGATGCTACCATGCAGAGCACAATAAGCATGATGAATAAACCGTGATAAAGAGCCCCTCGTGCTCCAAGAGAGTACATAAAGCTGGGATCAAAACACTCAATTATTAAAGGACGATATATCAGAGCTCCAATAATTAATGTTAAAGATGATATTCCTGCAACCAAAAGTAAAGATACCTTGTCCACGGCTAAAATAGTTCCAAATAGGATATGCATTAAATCAACATTTGTTCCCTTGATTGAAACAATCAGAGAACCAAACGCTAATGAGATTAAATAAAATCCTACAAGGCTCGCATCTTCACGAAGTAACGTTGTGCGTGAAACAACTCCTGCTAAAAAAGCAACCAACAAGGCTGAAATAAACCCCCCGAGACTCATCATGGGTAAAGATAACCCCCTTAATAAGAAGCCAATTGCAACACCAGGTAATATTGAGTGTGATAAAGCATCCCCCATTAAACTCATCCGTCTTAAAACGATAAGAACACCCATGGGAGCACAACTCATGGATAATGCTAAACAAGCTACAAGAGCTCTTCTTAGAAAAATATAATCTTCAAAAGGTAAAATAAAAAAATCATACACCGTTAATTTCGACTCCAAGTAGAGGGGACAGCCTCAAGCTCATTATTATCCCAATTATGAGAATAAAATTTAGCTTTGCGTAGATTATCAAGCGTCAATGTCTCTTTTGTATCCCCCCATGCAATGCTTTGGCGCGCCAAAACTAACGTCTTGGGAAAAAACTCGCGAACAATATCAAGGTCATGTAATACAACAATTATTGTTCGACCTTGCTGTTGCCACTTACAAAGCAATTGAGCTAGAGCTTCCATAGTCGAAGAATCAATGGCTGCAAATGGTTCATCAAGCAACACAATGGGAGCATTTTGAAGAGCCATACGTGCAAATAATACCCGTTGAAACTGGCCTCCCGAAAGAGTATGGAGAGCCCGATCAGCACATTCTAGGAGACCAACACTATCAAGTGCTTGCATGATTTTTTCACATTGAGTCCTGTTGTAATGCCTAAAAAATCCAACTTCTGAGCATAACCCCATTGCAACCACATCTTTGACCGAAAGAGGAAAGCTCCGGTCTATTTCAGAATTTTGACTGAGATAGGTAATCTGACTTAAAGGGATCCCATTACGCGTGATAGCTCCAGAAGAAGGTCTTATAAACCCCTTAATTGTTTTGAGAAGCGTACTTTTGCCACCCCCATTAGGGCCTATTACTGCTGTAAGAGTTCCTGATTGAAAAGTACCTGAAAGGTCTTGAATGGCTATATGTGAATTATAAGCGATATTAAGATTAGTGCATGTAATCCCCTCTTGATGAGTTGATATATTATGCCTTCCTGCTGCTTCCAAAGATTTTTCATGCCCAAATTTTTTCAAATACCTATATGCTTTGGATGCCGTTAGGATAAACCTCTCGAAATTCATAATTAATAACTCGTTTGATTTATAAGGCCCAAATCACACCCAACCACAACAAAATAAGGAGGACGAAAACTCCTACCACTCTTTCTAAAACGCCTTGTAATAATAGCCTCATGCGTTTCCATAATCTTTTTGACCCTTTTAATACTTAACACACTGTATAAAGTCAGTCAAAAGAGTTTGACTTTAAAAAGTTATATTTTCTAAAGAGAAAATTCTATTTTTTAAGAGAGATAAACTTAAAATCTTCAACCCATTTATTAATTCAAAAATCGAAGGGCTTCTCAAATACAGTTTCCATCCAATCAGGTATGTAAGGAATTAAAAAATTTCTTCCCCATTGAAGTTTCTCCTTTTTGGACATTATCATTTTAAGATTTTCAAGCCGTAAAAGAGCCAAGCCTCGATTCTCACATCTTGAAGACAGACTCCCTATTTTCTTTCCTTCAAATAATATGGGTTCTCCAGGTTCAATAAGTTGATCCCCCTCTATCATTACAGGGATCAAACGTTTTCGTACAAGACCTACATATTTTGTTCTTGCTGTAAGTTCTTGTCCCATATAACACCCTTTCTCCCAACCAATCGCATTTAATTCATCCAGATTACATTCAAGTGGAATTGCTTTATCAATCTTCATATCGCGAGAACCATCAGGCACGCCTAAAGACAAACGAAGACAATCATAGTCATTAAATTCAGCTCTTTTAAACCCTTTTGCTTCTAAACAATCTAGATCAAAATTCGTGGGTAAAATACCTCGTAAGCCTAAAGCTGTAAGACGTGGATCAACATAAATGATGCCAGCCTCATAAAGAATAGCCTGCCCTAACTCTTCTTTAATCTCAAAGGTTTTGTTAGCCTGATTTCCAACCAATGATACTATGGACCATGAGGACGTCTCATCGCTTAACGAAATTTGAGAGCGTAATTTATAAAGCTTAAAACGGTGCAATAAATCATCTAAACGATTGGCCTCAACATCAAGATAAATAACCTCATTTAATTCAAACATAAAAAAATCATGGAGATACCTTCCTTGAGGGGTCAATAAAGCAGAGTAGACAGCATGATTTGATATAAGAAATTTAACATCTTGAGTAATAAGACCTTGTAAAAATCTATGCCGATCAGGTCCTTCAATTTTCAAAATTCCACGAGTTGGTAATAAAATATATTTTTTATTTATCACTATAACCTCTGCCCACTGGATTGAATCTTAATTAAACACCGGATTTGTTGTAGAGTTTGAAAATTTAAGCTATCTTCATTTAGACAAATAGTTCAATGTAAATTATTGTAATATCTCTCTTGATTTTATAATGATAAATAGCTGTTAAAATCAATTCAAGATTCAATTCTTCTTTTAGGTATACCATATTTATGACACGAAAAATCTTTGGTACTGATGGGGTAAGAGGCAAAGCCAATGAAGCCCCTATGACACCTGATCTTGTTATGCGTTTAGCAACCGCTGCAGGTCAGCAATTTCTCAATGGCAATCATCGTCATATGGTCGTCATTGGAAAAGACACCCGTCTTTCCGGATATATGATTGAACCTGCACTGACAGCAGGTTTTGTATCGGTTGGAATGGACGTCACACTTGTAGGCCCTCTCCCCACTCCTGCCATTGCTATGTTAACCCGTTCCTTACGCGCAGATCTTGGAGTTGTTATTTCAGCTTCGCATAATCCTTATGAAGACAATGGCGTTAAATTCTTTGGTCGTGACGGGTATAAACTATCGGACGCCGTCGAAAGTCAAATTGAAGCCCGCATGCAAGTTAATACCTTTACAGATCTAGCAAGCGCTGCTGATTTAGGACGCGCCCGCAGACTTGATGATGCGCAAGGGCGTTATATTGAATTTGTCAAAAATACCCTCCCCAAGAATATTCGTCTTGATGGGCTTAAAATTGTAATTGATTGTGCAAATGGAGCTGCCTATCAGGTCGCCCCTCTTGTCCTTTGGGAACTAGGAGCGGAAATTATACCCATCGGCGTTAATCCAAATGGCTGCAACATTAACTTAGATTGTGGCGCCACCAGTATAGAATCCATGCGTCAAGCAGTTATTGCCCATGGAGCGGACTTAGGCATATCGTTAGATGGTGACGCCGATCGTGTGGTTATGGTTGATGAAAAAGGCTGTACCATCGATGGCGATCAATTAATGGCAGTGATTGCCACCTCATGGCACTACACAGGAGCGCTTCAGGGTAATGGGGTTGTCGCGACCATTATGTCCAATTTAGGGTTAGAACATTATCTAAAAGGTCTTAATCTTAACCTTTATCGCACAGCCGTAGGCGATCGTTATGTCTCTGCTGCAATGCGTGAACAAGGATGCAATTTAGGGGGTGAACAATCGGGTCATATTGTCCTAAGCGACCACAGCACAACAGGGGATGGTTTAATTGCTGCCCTGCAAGTACTTGCCGTAATTGTTCAATCAAATAAACCTGCAAGTGAAATTTGTCAAGTTTTCAAGCCAATCCCTCAAATCTTAAAGAATATTCGTCTAGATTATGGGCAATCTCTACAAAATACAGCTGTGCAAAAGATCATTCAACAGACTGAAGAAAAGCTCGGTAACAATGGTCGCCTGTTAATTCGCAAATCAGGCACTGAACCTTTGTTAAGGCTGATGGTGGAAGGGGAGAATGAAGATGAAATTTCTGCTATGATTGATCAAATTATTATGGTAATTCAAAAGCAAACCCTTGTACAAACTCAGGTTGCATAAAGTTTCATTCAAATTGTTTGGATATGAACAGGGGGAAACGTCTCCCAGAGATAGTGCCTCCCTGCAAACTATCTCCGAGATCCAATAGCCATCTTACATTATTAAGCCAGCTTGGCAAGATATTTTTTGATGTTCTTTAATCGGTCTACTCTCATCTCTTTTAGTTAACTTAATGGTGCTGTTTAGAAGGATTGATCTGTGGGTTCGAATCGATTAAATATTGTACAGTAAAGTTTTAGGAAGTTTATGGCTAGATCTGTAGTTCAATATGTCTGTCAAGAGTGTGGAACCTCTCATGGAAAGTGGAGTGGTCAATGCAGCGCTTGCGCAGCATGGAATACACTTGTTGAGGAAAGTGCAGGCGAAGCAGTTCCTAAAGGGATGAAGCTTGGTCGCGGCAGAGAGCTTGAACTTGTTAGTCTTGAAGGTGACTCAAAGTTCACAGCGCGGCGCAGTAGCGGCATCAATGAATTTGATCGAGTGTGTGGAGGGGGTATTGTGCCAGGCTCTGCAATTCTTGTAGGCGGTGATCCTGGTATCGGTAAATCAACTCTTCTTTTACAGGTTGTTGCTGCTTTAAGCAATCAGGTGCCTTGCCTTTATATATCAGGAGAAGAAGCTGTTGATCAAGTGAGGCTGCGTGCAGAAAGATTACATGTCAGAAAAGCTCCTGTTCAACTTGCTACCGCAACAAATATTCGTGATATTATCACGACTCTACAATCTAAAAATGCACCAAATGTTTTGGTAATTGACTCGATTCAAACGATGTATGTTGATAGCCTTGATTCTGCCCCCGGCACGGTGAGTCAAGTTCGTGCCTGTGCGCAGGAACTCATTCGTATCGCAAAAAAGTGTGGGCTTACCCTTATTTTAGTTGGACATGTTACTAAAGAAGGTATGATTGCAGGTCCACGCGTCCTGGAGCATATGGTTGATACAGTGCTTTATTTCGAAGGTGATAGGGGCCACCAATTTCGAATTTTGAGAGCTGTTAAAAACCGATTTGGCCCCACTGATGAAATTGGAGTCTTTGAAATGACTCAGCAAGGTCTTGCGGAAGTAGCAAATCCTTCTGCTTTATTTTTAGCTGAACGTTCAGGTGATATTAGTGGCGCTTCTGTCTTTGCAGGCATCGAGGGAACTCGACCCGTTCTAGTTGAAATTCAAGCTTTAGTTGCACCTTCTACATTTGGAACGCCACGCCGCACCGTCATTGGTTGGGACAGCGGGCGTCTTGCAATGATTCTGGCCGTTCTTGAAGCTCGATGTGGCGTTGTGATGAGTGGTATGGATGTGTATCTTAATATTGCCGGAGGCTTAAGATTACATGAACCAGCTGTTGATTTGGCAGTTGCAGCTGCTTTGCTTTCTGGACTTAGTCGTATTGCAATGCCTAAAGATGTTGTCATTTTTGGAGAAATTGGTTTATCTGGCGAAATACGTGTGGTCGGACAAACTGATGCTAGACTGAAAGAGGCATCAAAGCTTGGGTTTTCTGGTGCTTTTGTTCCTAAACAAAGGAAGTCAAAAAATAATGCCCACAACACTCTTAAGCTGACTGAATTAGTGTCTCTGAACGAATTGGTTGCTTTCTTCAACACATTCGAAACATCTTTCAATCAAAAGGTTAAAACTGCATGATCTCAAGCTTTAATACTTTCGACGTGGCCATTCTTGCTATCATAGTTATTTTTGGGCTTATTGGCTTTAGCTTGGGTATCACCAGAATGTTGCTAGGAATCGCTGGTTGGGTAGGAGCTGCTTTTTTTACATTTTATGCCTACCTGAGTAATGGATTTAAGTTTATACGACCATTTGTAAGACGCTATATTACTGATCCTTTTCTTTGTGATCTAGTCATTGGTCTTGTGCTCTTTGTTGTTTTTCTCATGATACTTAATTTTTTAAACCGCTCTATCTCAACTTACGTAAAGAAAAGTATTTTAGGAGGCATTGACCGCTCCTTAGGTTTACTCCTTGGATTTACACTAGCTGGCGGCCTTCTAAGTTCTGTATTTTTGATGGCAAATTTAATGAGTCAACCTAAAGACTGGCCGCATGCGGTGCAAACAGCACGTTCAGTTAGTATACTGGCATCCTTAGCTACGAGCATTAGCAAGCTTTTGCCTCCAAGTATATTGGAGAATTTAGGCTTAAATCCAATGAAGATTCAGAACAATCTTTCGAATAATTCGACATGTTCGGAAAAACTTGTTGAGAGTCTATCGCGCCCTCAACCTTCCCGTCTAAAACAGAAAGAGGAAGGGAAAAAATCTCAAGACTATAAAAAAGAACAAGTTACTGAGATGGATCGATTATTTGAAAATAATGAGTGATTCTCTACCTAAAAGGCTTACGGGACTGCGAGTGCTGATTACGGGTGCCTCACGAGGTATTGGAGCTGCAATTGCTGAACGTTTTGCCCGTGAAGGTGCAGACCTTATTCTTGTAGCCCGGAATATAGAAGGACTTGAAGAAGTTGACGCGCAGGTTTCTCGCTATGGCGGGCAGACAATACTCGTTCCTTTAGATCTTATGCAACACGCTAAAATACCTGAAATGGCAGCAGCTATTTACGAACGCTTTAAAGGTTTAGATGTTATAATTGGGAATGCTGCTATTCTAGGAATCCTTGCTCCTACGGCACATATCTTGCCCTCAGTTTGGGAACAAGTAATGGCAGTTAATTTAACAGCCAACTGGCACTTAATTCGAGCCTTCGACCCGTTGTTGCGTCAATCAAAATCAGGAAGAGCCATTTTTGTAACATCTTCTATTGTAACAAAATCTTCTTGCCCATATTGGTCAGCATATGCAGCCAGTAAAGCAGCTCTTGAGCAATTGGTGAAAACTTATGCAAGTGAGGTTGCACATCCTTATCCAAATTTGAAAGTTAATCTTATTTGTCCGGGGGCTGTCCATACAGCTTTGCGTGAACAAGCTATGCCAGGAGAAAATACCATACTTTTAAAAAAACCTATGGATATCTCAGATATTTTTGTTAATTTGGCTGAAGCAAAATGCACTCACCATGGCAAAATTTTTATTTGTGATTAACTGGTATAATTTAAAGCTAGCAATTTATATAAAACGAGTGCATTGCACTTGAGCATCTGATCGACTAAAGTTTTACAAAAGCATCATTTGAGAAGAATAAAGCCAGTGACCCAATCATTTTTAACTCGTGAAGATCCTGTTTTCCTGAAGCTTGACACGCCTCTGAGTAAAAATAGCCTAGTACTTAAAAAGTTTTCAGGTCAAGAAAGGATCTCTGAACCTTATGAATTTGACCTTCTTATGCTGTCAGAGAAAAAAGACCTCAGCTTTGAAGAGCTCGTGGGCAAAGAAGTAACTATCACATTGGAGTGTGGGCCCAATAAAAGGTATTTTCATGGAATAATAGGTGAGTTTCTTCAGAGTCGAACAGATTTTCTTAAAAATTCTGACCTTACTATCTATACAGCAAAGCTTTATCCTAAGCTATGGATGCTAAAATTTACCCGTGATTGCAGGATCTTTCAGAATAAAACAGTTATTGAGATCATTAAAATAATTTTTGATGAAAATCAAATTACTGATGTTGAAATGCGCCTCGGTGATAGTGAGTGGAAGGTCAGAGATTACTGTGTACAGTATAATGAAAGTTGTTTCAATTTTGTATCCCGGTTACTTGAAGCAGAAGGTATTTTTTATTTTTTTGAACATCGCCAGGGAGGTCATAAACTAATCCTTGCAAACAGCCAAGAAAACCATCAGGACTGCCCTAATCTTCCAACTGCTCAAATAGAAGTTTCCAAGCGCCAACCCTCATTTATGAACCGCATTCAAACGTGTGATATTGTGCGCAGAATTATTCCTCATGAACATGCTCTTGCAGATTTCAATTTTATAACTCCAAGCACTAAATTATTTTCAACATTTTCTGGAGATGGAGAAGGTAAGCGTCTTTATGAATATCCAGGAGAGTATGAGAATCAAGCAGATGGTGACAAACTTACAAGGTTGCGGCTTGAAGCAGATGAACTCCCTCATGAAGCGATTGTAGGTCTTTCAACAATACCCTTCTTTGTATCAGGATTTTCCTTTACCCTTCAAGGGCATCTTCGCGAAGATGCGAATCAAAAATATGTGTTGCATACTATCGAGCATCATGCAGAGTTGTCTGATGATAATAAATCAAACGCTCTTTATAGTAATAAATATACTGCTTTTCCTTACAAACTACCGTATAGAACACCTTTAAAAACTCCAAGACCCTTTATTCCTAGTACGCAAACTGCAATTGTAACTGGTAAAGAGGGGGAAGAAATTTGGACAGATAAATATGGTCGTGTTAAGGTAAAATTTCACTGGGATCAAATCGGCATAAATGATCAGAATAGTTCTTGTTGGATTCGAGTGGCACAAAATTGGTCCGGCAATAATTGGGGGTTTGTATTTACGCCTCGTATAGGAATGGAAGTCATCGTACAACATCTTGAAGGTAATCCTGATCGTCCGATTATTACAGGATGTGTTTATAATGCCGAGCATATGCCCCCCTATCTGCCTGATCAGCCAACAAAAAGCACAATCAAGACTCGTTCTAGCAAAGATGCTACAGATAGTAATTATAATGAGATTCGCTTTGAAGATGCTAAAGGCAAGGAAGAAGTATATGTTCAAGCTGAAAAAGATCTAAATGTTCTCGTAAAAAATAATCGTGCAGCCACGATTGAGCAAGAAAACGATGAGACCACTATTAAATGTGGTGATCGTGTTGTTGTGATTAAAGGAGAAACACGAACTTTGGTAGATGAGGTAACGACCAGAAACGGTATCGGTGATGATAAATTAACTATTCATAAAGGGAGTCGTTTCGAAAAATTGTGTGGTGAAGGATCATCTCAGGGTGACTATATTACAGAAATTGTTAAAGGGGATCGACGTTTAACGATTACCAAGGGTAATGAAGAAAGGGTTTTAACAGAAGGAAGTCGCACAATTAAAGTTAATAATGGTGAAGAAACCCATTTTAATGCAAAGAATTTTAAACACACAGTTACGGAAGACTATAATCTTATCATTAATGGTAATCTTGATATAAAGGTAACGGGGACAATTACCATCAATGGGGAAAAAACTTTTGGCTTAACAGTTCCTGAGAAAGCTACAGTCAAAGCTATGAATGTGGAAGTGGAAGGTGGGACAAATGTAAATATTAAGGCGGGGGCCACATTAACGGCATCAGGTGCAGCCTCTGCTACCTTTGAAGGCCAAGGCTCCGCTAATTTAAAATCTTCAGGCATTACAGCAATTGAAGGTTCTCTTGTAAAAATTAATTAGGAAATACTTAAATCATGACTTTCTCTTCTGATGCCCTTAAAACTATTGATAAGTTTGATCAACAAGGTTGTTTAATTCAAAGATTAACAATGCTTGATTCTGTTCTTCAAGGCCCTATGGAAGTCTTTACGCCTGAGGGCATTACAATTCAAAAATTTAATTTTGACAATGGACTGCTAGAAGGAGAATGTTTTTTATATGATAATGAGGGGGTCTTGGTTCAGGAGTTAAATTATGTTAAAGGCAAACTTCATGGGCTTGCTTATTTTTATTGTGAAGGGGTCCTTTCTAGCCAGATCCATTATGAAAATGGACTTATGAATGGAGTCGCAACTTTTTACAATCCCGCTGGAATGGTAATTGCTGAAGCAAATTATTCTCAAAATAAACTTGAGGGGGAATTCACACTTTATAATGAAGAACAAAACCCTTCTAAGAAGATGTTTTATCGCCAAAATAAACTTGAGGGCCTTTCTGTCACTTTGTATCCTTCAGGTATGCTTATGGAAGAACAGTTCTATCAAGATGATAAGCTTGAAGGACGGGCTATCAAATATTTTGAACAAGGAACGGTTCAACAAATTAAACATTATGAATCTGGAATTCTAGTTGGGCCACCCACAACATTTGATCTTAAAGGTCGTCTTGTAAAAGAATAGTACAATTATAATAAAAGTTAATGTGGATGAAAATTCTTTTTGTATCTGAAAGAACTTTCCCCAGCATTTCATTAATAATTGAAATGCAAATATTTTCTCAATAAGCTTATTGATTTTTTAAAATAACCTATGTATGATTCTATTGTTCTTAATGACCCTGATAGGATGCTGGTTAATTACTAGCTATCAAAAGCTCGCTGTCTTAAATTGAGAAGATTCTTTAAAGGATCTATTTTGTTATTTTTATGCAGTCATCAGAGACAGTTTGAACTTGAAATAGCTAATTATGTGTTAGTACAAAGATCAAATTAATGAAAAATTTCATTAACAAAGAATAAAACATTCACGGTTACTGAAGCGTGTATTCTATTTCTTTTAGGCTTTCCATAATTTTCTAAAATTAATCTTAATAAGGATCCTATTATGCCATTTATGAAATTAGACCAAAATATTCAGAAAGCAATCCAAGCTTTAGGTTACACATCACCTACCCCTATACAACTCAAAGCTATCCCCCCTGCCCTTGAAGGCCACGACATCTTGGCTTCCGCGCAGACAGGAACAGGGAAAACGGCAGCTTTCGTTTTGCCGATACTACAACATTTACTTACAGCTCCAACTGTCAAAGGCCATGGTCCCCGTACATTGATTTTAACACCCACAAGAGAACTTGCCATGCAAGTTAGCGAAGTAATTAAAGGTCTTAGCCGCTTTACTTCTCTTAAATCAGGAGCTATTGTCGGTGGTGTTCCTTACCCTCAACAAGAACGGTTACTTAGGCAACCGCTTGATATTCTTGTTGCCACTCCTGGCCGCTTTATGGATCATGTGAGACGGTGTCTGGTAGATTTCTCACGTATTGAAAAGCTGGTTCTTGATGAAGCCGATCGCATGCTTGATATGGGATTTGTTGATGAAGTTGAATCTATTGTCAAAATGCTTCCAAAAAAACATCAAACCCTCTTCTTTTCGGCAACGTTCAATAAAGGTATTGATCGCATCGTAGCTAAAATCCTTAAAAATCCTGTCCGTATTGAAATAGCCCCTATGAAAGATGGCAATAAAAGAATTAAACAGCAAGTCTACAAGGCTGATAATCTCGATCACAAGCAAGCACTGTTAAGTGAGCTTTTAAAAAGCGATGAACTTTCAAAAGTAATTGTTTTTGTCAGTACTAAAAGATCAACTGAAACTCTTGCTAAATTTCTTATTTATAAAGGGCACTCAAGTGCTGCTCTGAATGGTGATATGCGTCAGAGCGCAAGGAGTCGCATTGTAAAAGAGCTTCATGATAGTAAGCTTAAAGTTTTGGTTGCAACCAATGTTGCTGCAAGAGGCCTTGATGTCAAAGGGGTCACGCATGTGATTAACTTTGATTTGCCTGCTGATGTGGAAGAGTATATCCACCGCATCGGACGAACAGGTCGACAAGATGCTGATGGCATTGCAATTTCTTTTGTAGATAATAAAGATCGCTCAAAATTAGTGAAAATAGAGCAATTCCTTGGTAAATCTATTGAAAAATTAATTATTAAAAACCTTGAACCTTCATCAAAACCACAGGCTTTTATTAAAGCACCTGGTAGATCTATGCCACCCAGACGTGAGAAAAGTAAAGGTTATGGTAATAGATCATCGTCTGTACCTTTTCACAAGAGACCAAAGCAGAAAGAACGTCCAAGAGCCAGTTACTAAAATTTAATATTACGTCTAAGAGAGTATTAAAATAGCTCTCTCAGACGTACGCATTTATTAGATTCCTTTCGAAACTTACTTTGAAATTACCTTCAATCCGCCCATATAGGGTTGAAGAACTTTAGGAATTATAATACTACCATCCTCAGTTTGATAGTTTTCAAGGATGGCTATCAATGTGCGCCCTACCGCCAGTCCTGAACCGTTTAATGTATGCACAAATTGTGGCTTATTCTCTAAGGGATCATCTGAACGAAAGCGCGTGTTCATACGTCTTGCTTGATAGTCACCGCAATTTGAACAACTTGAAATTTCGCGATAAGTGTTTTCACCTGGCAGCCAGACTTCTAAATCATAGGTTTTCTTGGCCGTTGCACTTGTATCTCCTACGCATAAAAGCATCAAACGATAGCTTAGGTCCAGGCGTTCAAGAATTGTCTCAGCTGCTTTGGTCATCCGTTCGTGTTCTTGAGTTGAGGCTTGAGGATGAGTAATGCTAACCAACTCAACCTTGCTAAATTGATGTTGGCGAATCATTCCCCTTGTATCTTTGCCGGCTGCCCCTGCTTCAGATCTAAAACAGGGGGTAAACGCCGTAAAGCGTAATGGTAACTCTGATTTGTGCAAAATATCACCTTGAACTAAGTTTGTGAGTGAAACTTCTGCAGTAGGAATCAACCAACGGTCATCAGTGGTTTTAAAAAGATCATCTGTAAACTTTGGCAATTGCCCTGTTCCATAAACAGTGGCATCTCTAACCAGTAAAGGGGGCACCACTTCTTGATAGTGAAATTCTGTGGTATGAATATCAAGCATAAATGCTCCCAACGCCCGCTCTAAACGTGCTAATGCCCCCTTAAGAACCACGAAACGTGAACCTGAAATTTTTGCAGCAGCCTCAAAATCCATTAACCCCAGATTTTCTCCTAGTTCAAAATGACGTTTTGGAATGAAATTAAATTCTGGTCTTTTTCCAATCTCACGTACTAAAATATTATCAGCTTCACTCTGACCATCTGGAACTTCCGGAAAAGGAATATTGGGGATACTTTCTAAAATTTTCTGAAGAGATTGATCAAACTGGTGACCCTGCTCTTCGAGACTGGGAAGTAGGGTTTTAATTTCGCTTGCCCGGTTCATATAGGAATCAATATTTTCACCTCGACTTTTAGCTTCACCAACTTGCTTTGCAATGACGTTTCGTTCGTTTTGAAGATTTTGTAGTTCTGTGTGAATGTGCCTTCGTTGCATGTCTAGATTTAATATATCTTGGGCAATAGGTGTTTGCCCTCGACGAATTAAACCTTGATCTAGCTCTTGCGGGTGATCACGAATCCATTTCAAATCTAACACGAAAATGTCCTTTGTTTTTAAATATTATTAAAATT
>JACVCA010000289.1 GCA_016742295.1 Alphaproteobacteria bacterium
ACCCTAGCCTCATCCAACGTTTTCCCAGCCGTAATACAGCCTGGAAAATCAGGGAAGCTTACACCGAAATCAGAATTTTTATCCTTATGAATTAAAGCAATATAGTTCATTTCTTGACCTTTTCAAAAGTTATACCCATTTGTCTTTCAATACTCTTTAATGTTCCTATGGGTATATCTCTTTGGGGATGAGGAACAGTTACCAATCTTTTTTTGGTTGGATGATAGAAATGATGGTGACTTCCTTTAGTTCTTTTTAAAACCCACCCCTCTTTTTTAAGAGTTTTAATAATTTCTATGCTATCCATATCTTATTATACACACTATACATATAAAAAACAACTTAAAATCGTAAGAAACTTACTGTTATAGGGGCTGCGTTGCAAGTAATGACATTCGGTTAAGAGGGCAAAATCTACTATAGAACCTTTTAGGCTAAATGAAACGCTTTTGATTATGGAAAAATTCCAATTATGTCCGTTGCTTTATCAGGTTTTGTCAACTTGTTGAAGAAAGTGTAGTATGCTGAGATAAAGATAAAAGAAGGATAGAATATGCAGCGTCAATCAGTAGCTACCTATAAAGGCTACCGCTTTCCAAAAGAAATTATAAGCCATGCGGTATGAATTTATTATCACCTCAATGCAAGTTTAAGAGATACCGCTCAGGCTTTAAGTTATAGAGGTCTTGATATCAGTCATGAAAGCATTCGAGCCTGGGTCTGTAAGTTTGGTCCTCTTTATGCCTCTGGCTTAAGAAAGCGCCAATCTCAAAGAGGCGATAAATGGCATTTGGATGAGGTATGTCTCAGAATGAATGGTAAATCTTATTTATCTTACGTCTTTTTGAGACAATTAGTACATCAATACATGAGGATAAAAGCATGGTCAAATTTCTTATAAAGATTATCTTCTGGAGTGTTATCTCCTTTTCTGCTTATGCAAGCGACTTCGAGAACTTTGATCCTGAATTAAATTTATCTTTGAAAGCCTTTTTAGTAAAATATCCTCTCAAAGAGACAGTATTCTATGATCTTGAAGAAAAATTATATACTTTTCCAACGACTACTGAAGCAGAAGTTTTATATAATAGTGATCTTACAAAACTGAAAAGAGGGATTAAGAACTTAAAGGCTTTAAGTAAGGGTAACAAAAGCCTTGCAAAAACAAATGCTATAAAGCATCTGTTTGTACTGGCTGAAAGCATGCGAGAAGGAAAAAATGGAATAGTTCAAGATGAACAAAGAGGTATAAAACTGTTAAGATTCTGCTTAGATAAGGGTTATAAGATTGATGAACAAGAGTACAGTTTACCCTTAAGAAACCTTGAACTAAGAAAACAAGAGTATAATCTTGAACGAATGATCCAAGATATAAAACATAATCTTAATGTTAAAACTAATACCTCTACTCGTAATTGTAGGTTGTTTCCCATGTTTCTAGGTTAAATGTTTCAGAAGTTTGTAGTGAAATCATTATTATATTTCAGGGTTCAAAGACGTAAAAGTACCTAAACGGTCCTAGACATTTTGTAAACTTGTTTTTCTTCATTTGTATTCTTTTTCAACTTCCTAATTCTCTATCTCATAAAATTTAGCAGATAAAGCTTAAAGGTTTTAATTTTTATAAGTAGTTAACTGACGGTGCCAGTAAGGGATCTTGCTTTCTCGCAGTCAATAGAACTTCTCGATCCATAGCAGTCAACTTGACAGCACCAACCCTATATATAGGGTAAAATATTAGAGACATTTAACTAAAGATAGATACTAAAGGTTCAAGGTAAGATTGTAGCACGAGATCATTTTGAAGATGATGGGTTAATTTAAGGCTGTTATGAACCATAGCTAGGCTTCTGCTTGAGGC
>JACVCA010000290.1 GCA_016742295.1 Alphaproteobacteria bacterium
TTAAAAATTCCTGGGCCACGCTTCTTATGAAGCTAAAAAAGCTTTGAAGCGGCATGACGTGCCATTTTAGCATCCTCATCACTTGGCACATTTAAGCCTAAAACAATAATTCCTCCAATAGAAGTTCCAGCCATAAAGTCAAATACTTGAGCAAGCCGAGCTTCTATTGGAATATCTATGCATTCGGGTAAGAAGGTGTTCCATTTCTCCAATTCATCATGGAGAATTGATTGCTTAAGTTCACGATTAATTTCATCTCTAATACGCTTTTTAAGGACTAAATTTAATTCTTCCTCTAAGTGTTGTAAAACATAAGCAGGTATAATGCCACGGATCCCTCCCCCATCAATAGAAAGAACATAGGCTTTTTTTTGGGAAGAAGATTCATGATCATTTGTTGAATCCATATAAGTTCTAGGAAAAGTAATAGAACCTGAAGAATCTGTATAACTTATGGATTCTTCATCATTAGATATTTTTTCTTTTCCTTTATAATTCTTATACTCTTTATTAATGTTGGTTGTTGAACCAGAAAAAGACCCTATTGCTTCTGGGTAAATTGTAGTAATCCGGCGTGAACCTCTTTCTTCATTATTTCTTTCTTGGGAGTGGGGACTTGCTTTTAAAAAACAAGGAGTAATCACTAAGCTTATTCCTACTAAATTTGCTAATAACGCTTTATGCCCTATCATTATCTTCCTCCTTGTCAATTTATTCTTGCTTAATTTATAGCTGACAGAAAATCATTTGTCTATGGGGTCTCCAGAGGTTAAGATGTGCCCAATTTTTTTGCCACGCTTTTTAAGAACTGATAAAAAATAAAAGGATTTTAAATAGAGTTTACGATTCATTAAATTACCTTTCATTACATGAGGCCCATTGGAACTTTGTGAGATAGTTCTAAGGCTGAAAATGGAAAACCAAACAATTTATGGAACCATCCTTTTTCAATATTACTAAGAACTGCAGTTGCGTTAGAATTTAACTGCGAAAATTCCTGTTCATCAATAGCCTCTTCTTCTAAAGGAGACTCGAAAAGTTTGTCACTGTTTGAGGGTGATCCTAAAGAGGCATGTTCATGAAAAATTTGATTTTCCAAAGATAGGTTATCCTCAGGTTCTTCTGAAATCGATTGCAGGCAAATATCAGCTTCTTGCTTCTTGAGAGGAAGCTGTTGAGCATCGGTTTGATCTAAATCTGCTTCCTTCACAATTTCCCATGCAATCAGATCTAATTCTTCATTCCTAGGTTCGGAAATTCCTTCAGCGTTATTGCTTACAAATTTCTTTAAATCATCAAGCTTTGTTTTAAGTGATTCAGTTATAAAAATACCTGATTTCTGTAAGAGATTTTCATCTAATCCAAAGTAAATCAATGCCATTGAATTACCTTGTCTAGCTGCTTCAACTGCCCATTTAAAAGCTTTTCTATGATTTTTAGGAACACCAACTCCCCACATGTAAACTTCTGCAAGGTGCCACATGCCCCACCCTGCTCCATTGTGGGCAGATTTTCTAAACCATTTAAAAGATTCCTGAAGGTTTCTCTCGACTCCTCTTCCTATTCTATAAAAAAAACCTATTCTCCATTGAGCTTCTGAATGACCATTAGTGGCTGCTTTAAGATACCAGCAAGCTGATTTTTCAGCATCTCGGGGTAACATATACCCTTCGTCATACATACGCCCTAGTAAATATTGAGCTTTAAAGCTTGCCCAGGTTGTATTTGAAAATGCGGCTTTTGTATAACATCTTAAAGCTTCTTTTTCATTCTTCTCAGTTCCTATACCCTTTTCATTCATTTTTCCTAAATGCAGCCAAGCTTCAGCAATATTTTCTTCAGAAGCTTCTTGAAA
>JACVCA010000004.1 GCA_016742295.1 Alphaproteobacteria bacterium
AAAAAATTACTAAGTTTATTCATAATTTAGTAGCAATTTACCATTTAGAACCGCCTTATTTTGAGAAAGAATGTTTATTGTGCACATTTGTGGGCCATACAGTGAAGGAAGCAGGTATTGAAAAGATTGATCCTCAGCAGTTTCGTCGTCAAAATCGTATTGATAATGATGTACCCCTCTTATGTGTGTTACCCGGCAGCAGGGCAAGTGAAGTTCAAAAATTATTACCAATTTTTAAGGAAACTATAGCGCTTTTAAAAAGTCAGCATCCTAATTTACGCCTTGTAATACCACTCGCGCCTGCAGTCAAATCTCAAGTGATCAACCTTACCAAAACATGGGATATTCCTATTATCTTCGTTGAAAGAGAAGCTGAGCGTTATGCTGCAATGCGTAGTAGTACTGTAGCACTTGCAGCTTCTGGAACGGTGAATTTAGAGCTGGCTATGGCAGCTACGCCCTTTGTGATTGCCTATAAAGTAAGTGCACTGTCGGCATGGTTTGCAAAACGTCTCTTAAAAATTCCCTATGTTGCAATGGTCAATATTTTGGGCAAAAAGCAAGTAGTGCCTGAGCTTTTACAGGAAAATTGTGAACCCTCAAAACTGGTGGAAGTTGTCAGCCAATTGTTAACAAATCCTAAAATCCGTCAAGCACAACTGACTGAATTTGCAAAGATTACGCAGATGCTATGTCCTAAGGATGTTTTGCCAAGCCAGGAGGCAGCTAGAGTGATCCTTAAAATTATGAACTCAAATCACTAGAATTTTATTAAGTCTTCTTATTTAGAAAGAGAATCTCAATAAATTGATAGATTAAAAATTACCTTATTGTCAGAATTATTGACATTAGGATAAAGTATGATAATTCTATTTTTTGGGTTATAAATCTAAGAGAAGGGCATTTTAAATGTATAAAAGAATTTTTATTAGTTTAATTCTAATAAGTGTTATTTTTACGTCACAAATTTTTTGCTCTCACTCTACCCCATCATTATTTGAAGCCATGGAGCATTTTGAAAAAGGTGATTATCAAAAGGCTGCGCGAGGATTTGCGCCATATGCAGGACAACCATGCCCTGTTGCTGAACCTTATTGCATTGATTTGTTAAAGAAAAATCTTTTAGGAACATTCCAAATTGTACCTTCAAATGAAGAATATAAAGAGAAAGATAACCTAAAACAGTGGTATGAAGCGCAACAAAAATTAAAAGCTCTGTTGAGACAGAAAAACAAAAATTTTGACAGTAAGCTTAAAGCAGTTATGTCTTCTTCAAATGGTCCTTTGCTGTACTTGCTTGGGAAACTTTACGAAACTGGAACACAAAAAATTGATGCTGATCAGAGCAAGGCGGCTAACTATTTCTTGCTTGCTTTTCAAAAGGGCGATCCAAGAGGCATTCTAGGGCTCAATAGAATATGTCCGGAAAGTGAGATTATCTTTGGAGAAACTCCCATAAAAATCTCTCGTCTCGCTTCACTTCTCTCGCTTATGGGGACATCAACTAAAAGTGATGGTGAAATTCTTGCAGGCATAAGCGCATGGTATTCTAAAGACCCTGTTGTAAAACAATATTTTCTTCGTGCGGCTGCTCAATTTGGCCATACAAAATCGCAATTTGAGTATGGGCAATCTTATTCAAGTAATGAGGCAGAGGTCTTATTTTGGATGATGCAGGCTGCAGAAAACAATCAACGCGAAGCTATCGGGGTTTGCGGTCACTTTTTTGAGCAAGGTAAAGGAACTAAACAAGATTATCTAAAAGCTTATCACTACTTTAAGCGTGCTGCCTATCATCCTCAAGCGACCTCTCTTGATTATTTTAACTTTGCGCTTATTCATGAACAAGGAAAAGGTGTACTGGAAGATTATGAAACAGCGCTTACTTGGTATAAAAGAGCCTTTAAGGCGGACCCCACCAATAAACTTGCTGAATATCGTTATGGCAGAATACTTGGTTTATTAGGTAACTATTCGAAGGCAGTTAAATACCTTAGACAAACAAGGGACCATAGTGTTGAGAGAGCCTATAATTATGCTTATGCCCTTTTAAAAGAACAAGGTGAGGATAAAATCCCCTCCGAAGCTTTGAAAATCTTCGAAAAGCTTATTGATCAGGCTCATTTGGAGGCGATAACAGTAATAACTCAATACGCCTATAATAATAAAATTGTTTTTGATCTCAATAAACTGAAACAAATGTTAAAAGTTTTAATCAAGCAAGAAGAAAACGTAGAGAAGAGGTCAATTGCTTATCAGTGTTTATATATGATTGCCTGTAAGGAGATGGGGTGTACTTACACTACAAATCTAAAAGCCATTAGCTTTTTGGAAAACGCTCTGAAAGCCAACCGTTCAAATTATGAAGTTAAATTTCTCTATGCAAGATATTTAAAAGATTCAAGAAAATTCAAGAGAGCTTTAAAATATTTGAGGGAAGTTGAGCAATCTGGCACTAAAGTTGTTTTTAATGAAATTGGGGCTTGCTATGCTTTACTTGCTTTAGAGCAAGCGGACTTTGAAGCGTCTCTCTCCATGGAAAAGGAGGCATACGGCTATTATTTAAAACATATGGCTTTTCCAGAAAATGAAGATTATCCAACAGCTGCTTATAATATAGCTTGTTTGCATATAAAGGGGCGTGCAGGCTTGAAAGAGGATAGTGCAGAGATCTTAAAGTATTTGCATATTGCAGCTGAAGGTAAAGATTTAGACGCTTTAAACGATTTAGCTGTGGCATATCATCTAGGTTTATACGGAGCAGAAAGAGATTTAGAAAAAGCAAAATGTTTTTATAAACAGGGGATTCAAGAAGGAGGAACTATCTCAAAATTAAACTATGCTTTGTTATTGCTTTGTGAAGGACAGTCGGAAGAAGCTTATAGCGAAAGTAAAGACCTTTTTAAAGAAGTGCTTCCTCTTGCGCGTGAATTAATTCACAAAATCTTCTCTACAATTGGCAACATCAAGAATCAAGAAATTATAGAAAACACTGAAAATCTTGAGTCTTGTATTGTTGAACCCGTTCAAACTGAAGTGGAAATTATTGAAGAACTGAAAGTGCCAGCTAGAAGCTCTCAAGCCAAGCCAACACGTATGTATAATCCTTTAAAACAACAAAAAGATGAAGAGCAAGACGAAGATCAAAAATTTAATAAGAAGTTTGATAGACTTAAACAGAAATTGAATAAATTTAAGGGCCAAAAGCAAGCTAAATATCGTAAAGTAAAAGCCTTAATGGAACAATTTATTCAGCTGGAGGGCGGGCACTTAAAAAAAGGTAAAGGATCAGGCCAACGTGTTAGAATTGGGGATAATTTCTCAGGCTTTCACCGGCCTCACACCGCTGATTTAAAAAAAGGTGCCCTGAAAGGAATAACACGTTCTATGGAGGTTGCCTCCAAAAAAGGCTGTTAATTATAACCTGCGTACTTTAAATCCCGTATAAAGTTGTCGGGGACGACTGATTTTTTGTCTAGGATCAGCCACCATCTCATTCCAATGAGACACCCACCCGACAGTTCGCGCCACTGCGAACAATGCCGTAAACATCGAGGTAGGAATGCCCATGGCTTTGAAAATAATGCCTGAATAAAAATCTACATTTGGATAAAGTTTACGTTCTATAAAGTAGTCATCTTCTAGTGCGATACGCTCAAGCTCTATAGCAAGATCAAGCAGAGGATCATTCTTAATTCCCAGCGCTTCAAGGACTTCATGGCAAGTTTCTCGCATAATTTTGGCGCGAGGATCATAGTTTTTATAAACACGGTGGCCGAACCCCATCAACAAGAAGGGGTCATCTTTATTTTTAGCTTTTTGAATGTATTCAGGAATATTCTTACATTTACCAATTTTATGTAGCATATTTAAGACAGCTTCATTGGCCCCCCCATGGGCAGGCCCCCAAAGAGAAGCTACCCCTGCAGCAATACAAGCAAAAGGATTTGCGCCACTTGATCCTGCAATACGAACTGTTGAAGTGGAAGCATTTTGTTCATGATCGGCATGAAGAATGAAAATGCGATCCATCGCTTTTGCAAGTACATGATTAACTTTGTAGTCAGAGGTGGGCACAGCAAACATCATATGTAAAAAGTTCGTTGCATAATCCAGGTGATTTTGCGGATAAATAAACGGATGACCCATTGAGTATTTATATGCCATAGCAGCAATTGTTGGTGCTTTAGCAATTAAGCGATAAGAAGCCAAACTGCGTTCAATAGGGTCATGGATATTCAAGCTATCGTGATAGAATGAAGAAAGTGCCCCTACAACACCCACCATGATGGCCATGGGGTGAGCATCACGGCGAAACCCTTGGAAAAAATTGATCACTTGTTCATGAAGCATAGTATGGAAATTAATGGCATTTACAAATTCATTCTTTTGCTGTTGATCAGGAAGGTTGCTATTTAACAAGAGATAAGTTACATCCATAAAATCATAACTTTCAACAAGTTTTTCAATAGGATAACCTCTATAAAGCAAAATACCTTTGTCGCCATCAATATAACATATTTCTGAAGAGCAGCTTCCGGTTGACATAAAGCCAGGATCATAAGTGTAGTAGCCGGTTTTTGTATATAAGCTGGTGACATCAATGACATCAGGCCCCAGATTCCCGTGAAGAATTGGGAGCTCGATTGTTTGTTCGTGATTTCCCCTAGAACCTGGAAGAATTAGCTTGGCAGTCTTATGTGTCATTTCGTTTGCTTTCTTTGAGTTTTTATTTGCACTACTTTTTATATATTGAAAGAAAAATTACCACACAATTATACACATTCTAAGAAGTTATTAAGCTAAAAGAAGCTTTTGCTCATTGGTATCAAGTGATCACACTGCCGAATTGCCCCTCAAAATGAAATAAGGACCGGTTTTAAGAAGGTTTTACTCTAAAGCCTACTACTTGGCAGTACCTTGTAATCTCTTAAGGGATTCTTCTCTTCCTAAGACAGCCATAATTTCAAAAATACTTGGTGAAACAGCTTGGCCCGTTAAGGCAATTCTAGCAGGTTGAGCCAACTTTCCTAATCCCACTTTATGCTCTTCGGAAAAAGTACGAGCAGCCTCTTCGAGGGCTCTTTCTGTCCAATCTTCCTTAGTTTTCAAGATATGGATAAAACCTTGGAGTAAATCAACGGATTCCTGCGTAAGTTGAGCTTTAGCCTTATCGTCAAGAGAAATAAAATGAACATAAAAGAGAGCATTATCAGCAAGCTCAAGCAGTGTTTTTGCACGTGTTTTAAGACCAGGCATTCCTTTTAGCAGGCGCTCCAGATGTAAAGGTGCAAGAGCTGTCCCTAATTTCGTCTCAAGCAAAGGTTGAATAAGTTTGACTAAAGCTTTATCTCCCGTTTCACGTAAATAATGACTGTTGATATGGTTGAGTTTGACAAAGTCAAAGCGTGCAGCTGACTTTCCAATACTTTCAAGGTTAAACCATTCGATGGCTTTCAGCATAGGGATAATCTCATCATCACCATGGCTCCAGCCTAGGCGGAGAAGATAATTTAAAAGGGCCTCTGGCAAAAGCCCCATGTCCCGGTAAGCTTCAATGCCCAGTGCTCCATGACGTTTTGACAATTTGGCGCCATCTGCACCATGAATGAGAGGAATATGAGCAAATGCGGGTACTGACCAATTCATAGCTTTATAAATATGAGTTTGGCGGAATGCATTAGTGAGGTGATCATCCCCGCGGATCACATGAGTAATCTTCATGTCATAATCATCAACAACCACCGAAAGCATATAGGTAGGTGTACCATCAGTGCGTAACAACACCATATCATCGAGCTGTTCATTATCAACTTTTACTTCACCTTGAACTAAATCTTTAATGATAGTAAGGCCGGTTTGAGGGCTTTTTAAACGGACGACAAAGGGGCGTGTATCATCTTGGCGATTACGGCAACGACCATCATATTTAGGTGAACGGCCTTCACTGCGTGCGGTTTCACGGATGCTCTCAAGTTCCTCAGGAGTACAATAACATTTGTATGCATTCCCTTTTTCTAGAAGCTCATAGGCAACAGAAGCATGACGCGCTGCAAGGTGGGATTGAAAAATAGGGGGTTCATCAGCATGCAAACCAAGCCAATCCATGCCGTCGAGAATTGCTTGAATGGCTTCTTGAGTTGAACGAGCACGATCAGTGTCTTCAATGCGTAGTAAAAACTTCCCACCATAGTGACGGGCAAAAAGCCAATTAAATAAGGCAGTTCTGGCACTACCAATATGCAAAAAACCGGTAGGAGAGGGAGCAAATCGTGTTACAACTGTCATAAGTCATTGGTCCTTGAGTGTTAAAATAAAGACGTTATGTTCGTGTATCATATTTTACAATTTCTTTCATCTTTTCAGTTTAGACGCTGGCAGCAAAACCTGATACTACGTTTTGAAAAAGAGGACAGTCGGTGGTTTTTATGGTTGCCGGTTGGAGTGGGACTTGGAATTGTAATTTACTTTACCTTGAGGCAAGAACCTCCTTTTTGGCTAGGTAGCGGCAGTCTCATTCTCTTAGCAGGTTTGATAATCTTTAGTAAACATTCGTTTTGCTTAATGTCTCTAAATATTATGTTGCTAACCATTGCTCTTGGGTTTACCTGTGCGCAATGGCGGAGTTATGGCTTAGGAAAGGGAATGATTTCAACCTCATTAGGCCAAAGAGAGTTCAAAGGCGAAATTGAGGGTATTGAACTACGGCCTGAGGGACAAAGGGTTACTTTTAATAATATTCAATATAAATTGAAAATAGATCCCGCACCCCGAAAGATTCGCATTATTATGCGTGGCAAGCTGCAACCTCTATTTGCTTTGCAAATGGGACAAACGCTCTCTTTGAAAGCCGTGCTTTTACCCCCAAGTGAACCAGTCGCACCGGGGGCTTATAATTTTAGACAAAGAGCTTTCTTCGAGGGAGTGGATGCTGTTGGCTTTGCAACCACACAGCCGATTCTTATCAAGAATGTGTCTCAAAAAGGGCCTATTGCAAAATTTTCTATAAAATGGGCACGGATGCGTCATGGATTAACCCAACGTTTGCGTCAAGGTATTGGGGGTAAAGAGGGTGAAATTGCAGCAGCTCTTATCACTGGAGATCGGTCGGGTATTACCAGAGAGTTGCAGCAATCTTTTGCTGATTCAGGTATTGCTCATATCTTGGCCATTTCTGGGCTCCACCTGAGTATCATTTCAGGTTTAGCTTTCTTGATGTTCCGACGTATCCTTTCGCTTGTTCCGTGGATTGCTCTTAATTATCCAATCAAGAAATGGTCTGCTGCGCTTGCGATCTTGCTAACTTCAGGTTATCTCGGGTTATGTGGAGGGTCTATTCCTGCCTTGCGAGCTTTCTTAATGACAACAATTATGTTGTTGGCCATTATTTTGGACCGGACTGCACTTTCAATGCGAAATGTTGCGATTGCAGCTTTAATGATTTTAATACTCTGGCCTGAATCATTATTGGGACCTAGCTTCCAACTTTCTTTTGCGGCGGTGATTGCTTTAATTGCAACTTATGAAGGGGGACAAATGTGGCTTTTAAATGGGGTAGGTAAAAAAACAGCCTTAAAACGCATCAGACTTTATGTGAGCGGAATTATGTTAACTACTTTAATTGCAAGCCTTGCAACTACACCTTTTTCAATTTATGTGTTTCATCGGTTTAGCTTGCATGCAATCGGTACTAATCTTGTAGCAATTCCTTTAACAACGTTATGGATTATGCCCTTAGCAATTTTAAGCATTGGGCTTATGCCTTTCAATTGCGAAGGACTTGCCCTCAAATTTCTCGGTCAAGGAATCCATTGGCTAATCACAATTGCTGATCAAGTTTCAAAGTGGCCAGGAGCTGTTATATTGGTTCCAATAATGCACCCGGGGGCCATGCCCTTGCTAGTTGGAGGTGGACTATGGCTGTGTCTTTGGAAGCAACGTTGGCGTTGGTGGGGATTAGGTCCCATTACTGCAGGGCTTGTTCTACTTATTTCTCCTAACCCCCCAGATATTTATATTTCAGGGGATGGGAAATTAGTGGGAGTCCGAGGGGAAAACGGATCTTTATGGTTAACTTCGATTCATTCAAAAAGTTTTATTCGAGAGACCTGGCTTGCGCAGCAAGGTTTAAATCAGTTCCAGCCTTTAACTCTACAAAAAGAAGGATATCGATTTTATTTTCCCAAGGTCCAAAAGACGCTTCTGATTCGGACGGATTATAAGCAGACAATTATATGTAAAGATAGTATTGTAAATTTAAAGCAAGTTAATCCTGATCTAGCATGTATAAATTCGCTGGAAATTCATCCTGCAGATCTTCAACAGCAGGGTGCCCATGCGATTTGGCTGAGGCTTGGAGAAACACCTTTTGTTCATACGGTCGCTAAGGATGTAGGGATTAGGCCCTGGTCTTTAAAACGCTAATAAAATTTAAAGATCGTACTCACGGCCATTTCCGTCAAGTATATCGATTTCCCAAGAGTCACACCTTGGCTTACAGTGACTATCCTCTGACCTAATGTGGCTATCCTAGGGGTGGTTAAATATTCTATAATTCAATGACTTGTTATTTTATTGAAGCTCCTGTCTTGACAATTGCGCATACATAAAGTCTAGTCTCCAAGGCTAGTATGCCGGAGCCTCTAAGTTCATGACTAAGGAGACTATTTTAAGAAACTTCATAGAGTAGTTACTGCTTGTATTAAATAATTAATTTATAACTTTAGGAAGAATATGTTTAAAAGGGCTGATCAAGGTTTTTGTTTACTGAGAATGAATAAACTTCGTTTACTCTTTTGTTATATTCATAGATTTTCATAAGGTAGGGAGTGCTATCAATGAAGAATGCAAAGAATAGCCAATCTCATCTGGGTCACGGGAAAGCATGGTTGGTATTAGGCTGTGCGGGTCTGTTTTATTGTTATCAGTTTGTTCTGCGCGTATCTGCAAATATTATGACTGAAGATCTCATGCAGGCATTTTCGATTGATGCCGGTTCCCTTGGGTTTATTGCTGCATTTTATTATTATGCTTATGCTGGGATGCAAATTCCCTTGGGTTTGATTATGGATCATTTCGGTCCTAGGCGCTTACTTTCTGTGGCAGGGCTTATCTGTGGGCTTTCTTGTTTCTTATTTGCCTATTCAAAAAGCCCAAATCTTGCCGCTTGTGCGCGTTTCATGATGGGAATTGGTGCAGCTTGCGGTTTCCTGGGCACATTAAAGGTAGGAACAATTTGGTTCAAGCCCCGACAATTTGGCAATGTTATCAGTTTTGCTATGATCGCAGGGACCTTAGGGGCAACGCTTGGAGGTGCCCCTCTTGAATATTTCGTAAAAACTGTCGGTTGGCGGTTTGCTCTCCAATTTATCGGACTTGTTGGTATTCTTATTGGTCTGATAATCTATGTATTTGTGCGGGACTCGCCCAACATTACTAGCCAACCTCTAACTGAGCCATCAAGTTCAGAAGAAAATTTCTTTTCAGGACTTTACCTAGTTATTATGAATCGTCAGGTTTGGATCGTTTCTTTATTTGGCATGTTAATGTACGTACCACTGGTCATTATTGGGGATTTATGGGGTGTATCATTTGTAGAAAAGGTTTTTGGTATTCCAGAAGCAATTGCACCTATGATTATTACGTCAATGTTTTTTGGCGTGGCAATAGGTGGCCCTATTTTTACAAATTTATCAGATCGCATATCTAAAAGACGCTTACCGATGATTATAGGGGTGCTTTTGAACTTCATTCTCTTTGGAGGCATATTATTCTTTGATAAAATGCCTCTAATTGCTTTATATATTATTTTCTTTTTTGGGGGATTATTTTTAACGGCTAAAGCTTTATGTTGGGCTTCAATTTGTGAAAGCATTCCCCTGAAAGCCAGCGGTGTTGCCATTGGTTTTAGTAACATGATGGTGATGTTAAGCGGGGTTATTGGGCACCCGCTTGCAGGTTGGCTTTTGGATTATAGTTGGGACGGAAGTGTTATGCAGGGGGTTCCTATTTATACGGCTGACAATTATCGTCTTTCATTTACAATGTTCCCAGTTTGTCTTGGAATTGCATTGATATTGTCTTGTTTTATTCGTGAAACCTATCCTGCCACTTCAGATAGTTAACTTATGATCCCGTAAAGAGTTTTGGCGGATACTATAAACCCTCCTAGATAAATAAAGGATCTTAAAGAGCTGCGTATCATTTACTGCAGTGAATCTATCCTTTCTTTTAATTGATTGGGGTAATTCATATTTCCTCTTCTTGGTTATCTCTTGCTATAGCGGAAATCTAAGGAAATCTACCATCAATTTCTATTCGTTCTGAAATTTTCTATACCTTTAAAAATAAGCTTCTTAAAATACTTGAAAATGCATTATTGTGATTTGAATATGACTCATGATACTCAACCCTCTCCTGAAATACTTTCTGGCGTTGTGGAACGAATCACTTTCCATAACCCTGACAATGGTTATAGCATTTTAAAAGTTAAAGTCTCTGGGCGAGGCCAGTTAGTCACTGTTGTGGGGCATCTTGCAACAATCAAGTTGGGAGAAGTGCTTCAGGCGTCCGGAGAATGGTTGAATGATCCGTCTTATGGTCTACAGTTTAAATCGTCTTCGCTCACAGTTTCTCCTCCTACCACGCTTGAAGGGGTTCGAAGATACTTAAGCTCTGGGATGATTAAAGGGGTTGGCCCGGTTTATGCCAAAAAACTTGTACGGGCTTTTGGAGAAGCTGTTTTTGAGGTGATTGAGAAAACCCCTCAGAAGCTTTTTGAGGTCCCGGGTATTGGACAAGTGCGTGCCAAACAAATTATCCAAGGGTGGTCAGAACAGAAAGTCATGGGAGATATCATGATTTTCTTACACCAGCATAATATTAGTTCAAGCCGTGCCGTTCGGATTTATAAAACCTTTGGAGCTGATGCTATCAATATAATCTTAGAAAATCCTTATAGATTGGTGGATCAAATTCGCGGCATCGGCTTTATATCAGCCGATGCCATTGCCCAAAAAGTCGGCATAGAGAAAACCTCTGTGATCAGAGTTGAAGCAGGTCTTCATTATGTTCTTTCTCAAGCAATGGAACAGGGACACTGCAGCCTTCCACGGGAGAAGTTTTTTTCTCAAGCAGAGGATATATTAGAAGTACCCCAAGAACTTTTAAAACAAGCACTTGCCCAAAGCTGCCTTAAGGGACAGATTATAACCGATGAGATTGATGGGGTAGAGAGTGTTTTTCCAAAAAAGCTTTATCAAGCAGAACAACAAGTTGCAGCATTTTTAAAGCTTATCCACCAGACTGAAATCCCTTGGGAAATATCTAATGTAAAAGATGCCTTAAATATTGCTGAGAAGAGACTAGGCGTTAAGCTGGCTGAAAGTCAAACGTTAGCTGTTTGCAAAGTTCTAGAATCAAAAATTTCTGTGATCACAGGGGGGCCAGGAGTCGGAAAAACTACTTTAATTAAAACGCTCATTACAATTCTTGCTGCACAAAATCTTAAAATTGTATTATGTGCTCCAACGGGTCGCGCCGCCAAGCGTCTTGCGGAAACAACTGGCCTTGAAGCTAAAACAATTCATCGCTTGTTGGAAATGGATCCAATTCGTGGAGAATTTAAACGTAGCGCAGATTATCCGTTGATCTGTGATTTGCTCATTATTGATGAAATGTCGATGGTAGATGTGCCTTTGATGTATGCGCTTATGAGAGCAGTGCCTTTGAAGTCTGGAGTGATATTCGTAGGAGATATTGATCAATTACCCTCCGTAGGTCCTGGCAGTGTTCTGGCAGATATTATTGCCTCCAATGCCTTTAATGTCGTGCGGCTTACAGAGGTTTTCCGGCAAATGGAAACCAGTCAAATCATTGTTAACGCCCACCGAATCAATCAAGGTTTAATGCCTCTGGAGCAGCCTTCAACTGAAATTTCAGATTTCTATTTCATCGAAACAAAAGATCCATCTAATGGGGTTAATAAAATCATTCAGCTAGTTACAAAACGGATTCCAGAACGTTTTCATCTTAATCCATTAAAAGATATTCAAGTGCTTTGTCCGATGAATAAAGGCGGTCTTGGAGCACGGTCTTTGAATATTGAGCTTCAAAAGGCTCTGCTTCCAGCCCAAGAGATTGGTATTGAGCGGTTTGGATCAAAGTTGAGTTCCGGCGATAAAGTCATGCAGATTGTCAATAATTATGACAAAGATGTGTATAATGGCGATATGGGGTTCATCAAGGAAGTGGACCTTGAGCAATCCTTGATACTGATTAATTATGATGGACGCAGCGTGGGCTATGATTTCTCAGAACTTGATCAAATTACCTTGGCCTACGCTACTACCATTCATAAATCTCAAGGCTCTGAATATCCGGCTGTGATTATTCCAATTGTCACACAGCATTATATGATGTTGAAGCGGAACTTACTTTATACGGCAGTCACGCGCGGCCAAAAGCTTGTTGTTTTGCTAGGTCAACGTCAGGCTTTGAAAATGGCGATTGAGTCTAGCGGTATCTCTCAGCGGGGGTCGAAATTAAAAGATTGGCTTTGTGAGTAGTGGAAGTATATTTATTTGAAAGGAAAGATTAAATTCAAGAAAATAAATCTAGAAATAGGCGGTAAGGTGATTTTTTCCCTTTAAAGATAAAATATTAACTACTTAATATTCGAAGCTCACGTTGTAAAACCGTTAAAAGTCCAAGATTGGGGGCTAGAGTGGCCTTACCTTCCTTGAAGAGCTGATCGATAGAGGTCGTCAAGTCCGGATTAGCTCTCGTCCAAGCTCTTATCATTGCCTCCCCTTTTAAAAGCTTAAGTGGCGAATGAGTGAGATGGTGGTATAAAATCTTAGTTGTGAGAGCGCTTTGACTGGCCTCTAGATCCTCACTTAATGCATTAATGGCCACCTGTTCCCAAGAATTATTCAATTTAAGTTTTTTATCGAGTTTTTGAAGAAAATCAAATTTAAAGCGTCTTCCAACCGTAAAGTAGAGATTAGCAATACTGGCAATAGAAGCCCTGTTTTTTTCTGCAATTAAGATAATATCGGGTGAAGAGGCCATGATTTCAAGCTTTGCTATACGTGCAGAACGGTCCCTTCCGAGCCCAAGTTTTTGATAGCGTAAAATTTCCTTTTCAAGAAATTTTAGTTTATTTTTAGGCAACGATGCTTCCAAATTATAGGATAATTTTTCAATGTTCTTGGTAAACTTAGTGCTGATCATTTGCATATTTAAAGGGCTTGGGAACTGCTTTAAAAACCACCTAGTTGTTTTGTAGATAAACTGCTGGAGATTTTGGAATGTTTGTAGTTGACTCTTGGCGCTCATCGGTGTTTTTAAACTTTCAATATCGTGCCATATCTCTTCAATTTTAAAAATCTCCAGCACCATAAAATAAGCGCGAATGATATCTTCAATAGGCTTTTTGGTTTTTTCAACTAATTCATGAACAAAGCTGGGTCCCATACGATTGATAATTTTATTGCTGACCATGGTGGCGATAATTTCTCGTTTTAAGGGGTGAGTCTCAATAAAAGAAGCATATTTATCTTGTAAAGGCTTTGGAAAATAATAATGAGCTTCATGAATTAAAAATTCTTCATCGGGAAGACCAGAGTATAAAATTGAATTGCCCAAAGCATTTTTAGCATAAGGCATTAAGACTGCCAATTGAGGCCGCACTAGCCCAAGGCCTTTTGATTGATAGTCTGCAAGCTGTATATCGTCCGGGAGATACTCGAGCGAACGATCGAGCCCTGCCGTTTTCTCTAAAAAGTGCAAGCGTTTGATATGGCGATCAAGCATTCTAACGCTCAGAGTGCTGGCCATACTTAAGCTCAGATTTTGATCATAGTTATTTTTAAGAACAAGGCTTGCTACTTCCTCAGTCATTTTGTGTAAAAGCATATCTCGAGCCTTTAAAGTTAGCTTGCCTTTCAAAACAATCTGACGTAGTAAAATTTTAATATTAACTTCGTGATCTGAACAATCAACCCCTCCGGAATTATCAATGGCATCTGTATTAATTCGGCCACCCGCGCGTGCAAAATCAATTCGTGCACGTTGAGTGACTCCAAGGTTAGCGCCTTCCGCAATGACTTTACATCTCAAGTCATTAGCATTCACACGAATATTGTCATTGCTGGGGTCGCTTACATCTGCATGGTTTTCAATGCGAGACTTGATATAGGTGCCAATCCCTCCAAACCAGATTAAATCGACTTGTGCCATTAAAATAGCTTGAATGAGTTCGTTGGGGGTAATCTCCCATTTATGAAGGGATAACACTTGTTTAATTTCGGGTGAAATATGGATTATTTTTGTGTCGCGCGTGAAAATTCTACCGCCCGAAGACATTAACTTTTGATTATAGGCATCCCAACCAAGCTGTGCTTCAAAAAGACGTTTACGCTCATTAAAGCTTGTAGCAGGGTTGGGGTAAGGATCGATAAAAATATGACGATGATTAAAAGCCGCAATAAGTCTAATTAAAGGCGATTGCAAAAGACCATTGCCGAAAACATCTCCCGACATATCTCCTACACCTACAACGCTAATTTCATTTGTTGAGAGGTTAACTCCCATTTCCCAGAAATGGCGTTTTACTGATTCCCAAGCACCACGTGCTGTAATGGCCATCCCCTTATGGTCATAACCTGCAGATCCTCCTGAGGCGAAGGCATCATCAAGCCAAAAGCCAAAGTTTTTAGAAATGACATTTGCATAATCTGAAAAGGTGGCGGTCCCTTTATCTGCAGCAACGACAAGATAAGGATCGTCTTGATCATATAAAACAGTATGGGGAGGAGGGGTAATGACGTCTTTACCAATATTATCTGTAATTTCAAGTAAGGCTTGCATCATAAGTTTATAGCATTCGATACCTTCGAGCGATATTTCTTCTCGGGTTAAATTCTCAATAGGTTTTTTGATAATAAATCCACCTTTTGAACCTTTTGGGACGATGATGGCGTTTTTAACCATTTGAGCTTTAAGTAATCCTAATACTTCAGTCCTAAAATCTTCTTTCCGGTCTGACCAACGGATTCCCCCGCGTGCCACCTTACCTCCGCGAAGATGAACTGCCTCAAAGCGAGGAGAGTAAACGTAAATTTCATAAAGAGGTCGTGGGGCTGGCAGTTCTTCGAACGCTTTACAATCAAATTTAAATGTCAAATAAGCTTTAGGCTTTCCGTTAGCTTGAAGTTGAAAGTAATTGGTTCGAATAGTCGAAGTTACCAGGTTGATAAATCTCCTTAAAATCCGGTCCTCTTGTGAGTTTTCTACTTTTTCCAGCTGCAAATAAATTTCCTGGATCTTTTCTTGCAGTGATGTTTGATCTTTAGGGAGTTTTAAGGGATGAAACCGTTTCATAAAAGCTTGTACAATCAAGTAGGTAATTTTAAGGTTTTTTACTAATGTCTCTTCTATATAGGTTTGGCTAAAAGAAATTTGCAGTTGGCGAAGGTACTTTGCATAGGCTCGCAGCATTGAACATTGTTGCCAATCAAGGCCAGCACGAATAACCAAACGGTTAAAACCGTCATTTTCGATATCTTTATTCCAAACCCTCGAGAACATGATTAAAAATTTCTCTTCAATTTGTCTAATATCAATAGGGTAGTTCCCACGGCTTGTAGCTTCAAAATCATGTATCCACACTGGTGAGATTTGACTAGAGTTAATAACAAACGTAGAGTTTTCTCTTTCAATATTGAGGTCCATATTTTCAAATGTTGAACTTAACTCCGAAAGAGGCACCCCTGTGCCAGGATTATATAACTTAATTTTTAAAATATGGGGCAGAACACCGTCAGGACGATAAATTCTAAGTTGAGCTTGCTTGTCTTGATAAGCTTTTTCAATGTATTTGATATCAATAACTGCAGTTTGCTCATCAACTTTCTCTTGATATTCTTTGCTGAAAGCTTGAGAATATTCCTGATAAAGTTTAGCTCCCTCCCATTCTCCGAACTTTTTATTTAAAGCTGACTGTAGATTATCTTTCCAAGATCGAGTGACCTTGGCAAGCTTCTCTTCTATGTCTCTAACCTGGTAATTTAAAGGTAAAGGTGAGGAAGAAATATTTGCTATATAATGCGCACATACAAAATTTAGGTCTTCGTACTGAGCTTTGCCAAAAGTGATAGAATAGTGAAGCTCTTGTGCTAAAATGTTTCCCATAACTTCCATAAGTTCATAATGAAATCGGTTCCGGGGAATATAAACAAGGCATGATAAAAAGCGGCAAAAGTAATCGGGACGGATTAATAGAGCAAGCTGAGGTTGTTCCTGGATAGATAAGATTTTAATTCCCATTTCTAAAAGCTCCTCTTCAGAGGCTTGAAATAATTCATCACGAGGAAGGGAATCCATAATATGAGTAAGAGTTTTCTCATCATGGGATAAATTTGAAAACCCTGACTTCTTCATTACATGAGAAATTTTTCTACGCAAAAGAGGAATGTCTCGTGCACAGCTGCTATAAGCAAGTGAGGTAAAAATTCCTATAAACTCTTGGATTCCAATAATATTGCCATTATCATCAAGTTTTTTAATGCTTATTGAGTCCATTGGAACGGGACGGTGGACATTTGAAATATGAGTCGTTTTTGTAATAAGTATTGTTTCAGGATGTAAAATAAATGGCATTGTTTCAGTATTAAAAGGAGCGCCATGATGGAATAACCCAATATCATGATTGGCAGAATCGCTTAAGATACCTAACGCTTGGGAGTTACAAGGTTCACTTTTAAATAATTTTTGATCAGAGTTAAAGTCATATTGTCGGTAGCCTAAAAAGGTAAAATGCTCATTATTAAGCCAAGTGAGAAACTCCTTGTTTTCAGCTGCTTGTATGGATGAAATTATTCCCATGACAGGACGGATGTCTTCTGATGCTTCTCTTATTTTGAACCTCATGATAGGCAAGTCCCGGTTAGTTAAACGAATATCTTTTAGGATGCGAGGTAACTTGGTCTTTAATAGAGACAGCATTTCAAGAGAGACAGGGTCTATAATTTCGCAATGGATAAGAGACTCTAAAATGCATCGATTATCAATTATAGGTTGAATTTCTTTTAATCGACCATTTGAATCGCGCTGAACTTTAAGATGAGGATGAATTAAAATATGAGCACGAAGTCCGATCCTTTCCAGAAAACTTATGAAAGAATCAAGTAGGAATGGCATATTATCATTGAGTAAATTGATGATAATACGCGAAGAATGAGGTTGAACATCAAGCTTAATTTCATAAATCTCACATTTGGCTTCATTGAGGTTACGATGTTGAAAAAATTGCCATGCATCAAAAACAAGGGTTTCGATAATTTCAATCGGAAAGTCTTTAATTTTATTATAATTGTTTTGTTCAAGAAGAATCTTCACAAATCGCTCAACATTTTTTTTCTCTTCTAGTTGAACTTTTTGGCGAATCATTCTTATAAGGTTTACAATTATAGAGCTATCGAATGCCATGTCCTTTTGACTTTCTATAACTCTTAAGAACAAGCTTTACTTAAGGATACACCCAAATCTTTAACCAAAAATAAAGAGGCTAAAGAAATAAGGGAGTTAGATTGTATTAAAAGGAGGTAAAGATGAAGAAAAAATGTAAGAATGACTAGCAAAGGCCTTGAAAATATGATGAATTTTAAGCAGAAGATTCAGAAAAGCATACATTAATCTTGTAATAAAATTTAAAAAGGCTTATTTTCAAGAAAGTAAGGTTGTCGGATGGTTGCTGTGTGTCAGCTTGATACAGAGAGGAAAGTCCGGGCTCCACGAGAATAAGGTGGCGGATAACGTCCGCCGAGGGTAACCTTAGGGAAAGTGCCACAGAAAATATACCGCCAATTTTTTGGTAAGGGTGAAATGGTGCGGTAAGAGCGTACCGCGTCTTTGGTAACAAAGATGGCAGGGTAAACCCCGCCTGGAGCAAGGCCAAATAGGGACAATTTGTAAGTTTTAGCAATAAAGTTTACCAGGGTATTCTCGCCCTGTATTGTCCGGGTAGGCTGCTTGAGGTGCTTGGTAACAAGCATCCTAGATGAATAACCATCCTTGTTGAGGGTAACTTCAAACAAGACAAAACCCGGCTTATAGACTGCCTTACTTTTCTTTAAAATGCGTCTGTCTACTTTTTTGGCAGAATCAGCTGATTAAGATCTATTAAGGATCGATGGAAATACTTTATTTACTTATAATCTTCTAGTGGCAGTTGAGTAGAGATCAAAGTGCCCTATCTTCGTATTTTCTTAATCTCTAGGTAGGGTTTTTATAAAATTGTGAGTTATTTAAGAGTGACCACCCTTATTACACTTCTTTTCATGATTAATATTGCTTAGAGTTAAAAACTTGTCAAATAGGCCAAATTTAAGATCAGGAAGTAAGGCAACTCGAATGTTAGCCTGGGATATATAGATATAAGTCCTAGAGCATAGCATTTTTGTTTAGTTCATTAATAAAATTTTAAAGTAAATTTCATGAATACTCTATTCTATTTCAGTATCGTTTAAATCAGTGGATATCTTTTGTCAAAATAAGCTAAACCTATGAAAATGGAATCGCTTTTCTAAAAATATGCTTATGGTTGCTTTGCCTTCAAAATAGCAGATTTTCCTAATAAACCATTAAATATCAAACTACTAGCTATAAATTTTCTTTAGTTCCCGCAGCCCTAAACTCTGGATTTGAGCCATTTTTATTGCTCTAGGGAACTTGTGGATAACTCTGTGGATTCTACTTTTTCCCATATAATACCATTGACACCCATACCAGCCCATGATATCCCATAAAACACCAGGGAAGTAATTTTTTCATCTTGTGCATAACACGGTAGAAGAACTTTAAATAAAGTGTTACTGAGAGCAGCGGTTAATGACATTATTTCTGTCAACATTTATAAATAAAATTGACAAGAAAGGACGTATTTCTGTTCCATCCACTTTCCGTGCAGCTCTTGCAAAGGAGGGATTTCAGGGAATTGTGGTTTTCCGTTCCTATAAACATGTTGCAATAGAAGCTTGTGGAATGGAAAGAATGCAGCGCCTAAGTGCAAGTGTTGATGATCTAGATTTCTTTTCAGATAAGCAAGATGATTTAACCGCAACAATTTTTTCTGATTCACAGCAGCTTCCGTTTGATAGTGAAGGGCGCGTCGTCTTACCAAAAGTTTTGATGGACCATGCGAAAATTACAGATTCAGCTGCTTTTATTGGACGTGGTGCAACATTTCAAATATGGCATCCTGACACTTTCGAACGCCACCAACAACAAGCTCGCAACCGTGTGATCGAGCAGCAGATGACGATAAGGCTTAGGCCTGAGCTTGAGGAGGCAGGAAAATAAACATGCTCACTGCTTCTCCCTCAAAGCATATTCCCGTCATGGTACAAGAAGTTGTTAGTGGGTTGATGCCGCATGACGGTGGGATTTATGTGGATGGAACTTTTGGTCAAGGTGGATATAGCCAAGCTATTTTAATGGCAGCTAACTGTCAAGTCTGGGGAATAGATCGTGATCCAGAGGCGGTGAAAATTGGCCATGAGTTTGAACAAAAATGGCCAGCCCGTTTTAACATGATAAAAGGGCGGTTTGGTGACATGACCCAACTTCTTGCGGAGCGGGCTTTAGAAAAGGTTGATGGCATTGCGCTTGATCTGGGAGTTTCTTCACCTCAGCTTGATGAGTTAGATAGAGGTTTCTCTTTCCGTTTGGACGGCCCTTTAGATATGCGTATGGAGAAGACAGGGTTAACAGCTGCTGACCTTGTCAATGAATTAAGTGAACAAGAGCTTGCAGATATTATTTATGAATTTGGTGAAGAACGCTATTCAAGACGGATTGCGCGCAAAATTGTGGCTGTTCGAAAAGCCGCAGATATTACTCGCACTTTTGAGCTTGCAGATTTGGTCCGTAGTGTTGTGCCAAGAGAAAAGCGAGATTTAGATCCTGCAACACGTACCTTTCAAGCATTGCGTATTAAGGTCAATGAAGAACTTAAAGAGCTTGATAATGGCCTTAAAGCTTCAGAGATACTATTAAAACCTCGCGGGCGCCTTGCAATTGTTTCGTTTCACTCTTTAGAAGATCGCAGAATTAAAAATTTTTTAAAAGACCATAGCAGATTTGTTTCACAGCCAAATCGTCATGCGCCAATCACCAGCCAACCTATAATACCCCCTACTTTTCTACATGTTTCTCGTAAAGCAATAAGGCCAATGGAAGAAGAAGTAAGAGCGAATCCTCGAGCCCGGTCAGCAAAGCTAAGAGTAGCGGAACGCACTGATGTGCCTTTCAATCATCAAGGGACCATACAATGATTTATCGCTCAACCTTATTTTATTTATTACTTACTTCTAGTTTAGGTATCGCTCTTTTTCATATAAAATATCAAGTCATAAAACTTGAAAATATGCTCTCAAGTACACATAAAGAGCTCTTTCGAACCGAAGAAGCAATTCATCTTTTGCATGCAGAATGGGCTTATTTAAATGACCCTAAACGTTTGAAAATTTTAGCAAGCAAACATTTGAAGATGAATGAGACAACCCCCTTACAAATGGTAGGTTTAGAAAGTGAGGAGTCAAGTGTGACCATCTCTGGCAATGATATGATAAAGGATCCTATTGTTATAAAGTGGCAGGGCCCCCAATGATTCATTTATCGAAGCGGTCAGGATTAATGAATAAAATAGGAAATGAAAAAGGGTTTTACCCGTCGTTTTTAGATTTAGCGCGCACTAGATTATTGATTGTAGGTGCCTTGTTTTCACTAGGGTTTTTGATAGTTGGCGTTCGTCTGGTTAATATTATCTGCCTACAGCATAGCTCAGAAACACTTTACACTGATGCAGCGACTCACAGAGGATTGCAGTCAGGACGTGCTGACCTCGTAGATAGGCATGGTGTGGTGCTAGCAACTAGTATTACGACTTCATCATTATATGCAAACCCAAGAGTCGTGCTAAATGCCGAAGAAGCTGCACTGAAGTTATCTAAAATCTTGCCATTCTTAAAAAAACAAGACTTACACGAAAAACTTAAATCTGAGAAAGGATTTGTTTGGTTAGCACGTCATCTAAGCCCTCATCAAATTTCTAAGATTATTTGTTTAGGAATTCCTGGTATTGATTTTATGAATGACCAGCGGCGCATTTATCCCCATGGTAATTTGATTGCTCACGTGGTGGGATTTGCAGACATCGATGGTAATGGAATTGCCGGGCTGGAAAAAGGATTAGATGCACGTTTACGTAGTGAAAGTAATCCCATTCAACTGAGTTTGGATCTTAGTTTACAGCATGTACTCCATGATGAACTGAGTAACGCAATCAAGGAGTTTTCTGCTGCGGGCGGCAGTGGGATGATTATGGACATTAAAACTGGAGAAATTTTGGCAATGGTGTCGTACCCAGATTTTGATCCAAATCGACCTAATCCCGCTGATCAAAAAGCCATGTTCAATCAGATCACCCTTGGTGTGTATGAGATGGGATCAACCCTTAAGATATTTAATACCGCTATGGCGCTTGATTCAGGCTTAATCACTGTAAACAGTAGATATGATGTGACGCACCCTTTAACAGTTGGGCGCTTTAAAGTCACAGATTATCATCCGCATCATGTGCCATTAAATGTTAAAGAAATCTTCACGCATTCTTCAAATATTGGGTCTGCGCTTATGGCACTCAAAAGTGGAATCGAGCGACAAAAGGAATTTATGACTCGCATTGGTTTTTTA